>NZ_JANJFL010000002.1:17044-210326 GCF_024584215.1 Pseudomonas sp. LJDD11 | reverse complement strand
CCGCACCCGCGCCGCCCCAGCCCCCCTTCCCGCTTGGAGGGGGGGCCTCGACCCACGCACACCAACAACAGCGCTATAACCCCGCCTGCATCCGCACTTTCATCGCTTCGGCATCCCGGCCAAAGCTGCCAGTGGCCAACAGCAGAAAGATCAGGGTCGTCAGCAACGCAACCGGGATCAGGTACATCGCCCCGTGCAGCCCTACAGCCTTGAACACTTCGGTCATTTCGCCTGCGCCAGCGGCGAGCATTGCCTGCTGGGCAAAATGATCGGACAGCAGCCCCACCACCACCGGCCCCAGGCCGCCACCCAGCAAATATAACCCGGCAAAGAACACCGCCATGGCCGTTGCGCGCAAGCGCGGCTCGACCACGTCCTGAATCGCCGGGTAGACACAGGTATAGAAGTTATAGGCAAACAGCCAGCCCAGGCTGAACACCGCCACAAACAAGCTGATCGCCACCAGCCCGGCATGCAAGGCATAAGCAGTGGCCAGCGTTGCCACCAGCATGCTGAATGCGGCGAACAACAACCGACCGTTGAGCGAGCGCTCATGTAATTTGTCGGCCACTACGCCGCCCAGGGTCAGGCCGATCAAGCCGGTCACACCGACGATCACACCGGTCGCGACCGCTGCTTCCTGCAAGGACACCTGAAAGTAGCGCTGCAGCATCGGCACCATGAACGAGTTGCATGCATAAGTCGCGAAGTTATAGGCCAACCCGGCCAGCACCAGCCAACGGAAGGTGGCGATGCTCAACAGCCGCCGGATCGGCCGCTCGATCGGCGCTTCGCTGACCACCACGCTTTCGGCCGCACCACGTCGCGGTTCGCGAATGAAGAACATGAACAGCGCCAGGATCAAGCCCGGCACTGCCGCGATGAAGAACGGTGCGCGCCAACTGTCGAAGGCCTTGACCATCGAGCCGATGGTGAAGAATGCCAACAGCAGCCCCAGCGGCAGGCCAAGCATGAAGATGCCCATGGCCCGCGCCCGGCGCTGAGCCGGGAACAGATCGCCAATCAGCGAGTTGGCGGCCGGTGCATAACTGGCCTCACCAATCCCCACCCCCATGCGCACCAACACAAAGCTCCAGAAATGACTGACCATGCCGTTCACGGCCGTCAACCCGCTCCATACCGCCAGGCCCACCCCCATGATGGTCTTGCGCGACCCGGTATCGGCCAGACGCCCCAGTGGCAAGCCGGCAATCGCGTAGACCAGGGTAAAAGCTGTACCCATCAGGCCCACCTGAAAATCGCTGAGCGACCACTCCTTGCGGATCGGCTCGGCCACGATGGCCGGGATGGCCCGGTCAAAAAAGTTGAACAGGTTGGCCAGGAACAACAAAAACAATATCCGCCAGGCGTTATCGGCCTGATTGGCAACATCCGACAGAGGCTTATTCATCCGGGCGTCCTTGCGAAGGGAATCGAGTGGTACACAGACTAGTCACGATCCGGCCAAGCACTCGGACATAGTCTGTAAACATTCATTACTGAAACCGGCCATTTGAGGCGAATGGCGGCAGACAACTTGCTTGGCAAAATAAATTTCGACGGAACTGGCAGCTTTTTTTCTGCTTCTATAATGGTATCGACGCGCCATTGCCCCCGCTGCATGGCGACCCCGGCAGTGAACACACAGGGCTCGCTATGGAATGGCCGAGTTTGCATGTCTACGTTGGCGTACCTGATTCGGGTCAACTGCTGCTCAACTGCAGCCATAACATCTTTCTGGTCGCGCTGGCCTTTGGGGTCATCTGCGCCGCCTGCTACGCAACCCTGGAAATTGCCGAGCGGACCGTCAATGTCGAGACCCGCCGTCACCAGCGGGTCTGGCGCGCACTGGGCGCGTTGTGCCTTGCCGGCGGGGTGTGGGCCATGCATTTCATCAGCATGCTCGCGTTCGAGGCGCCACTGAGGATTACTTTCGACCTGGGCATTACCCTGGCATCGCTTTCATTTGTAATGTTTGCCGGCTACGTGGCGATCCGCAGCCTGAGCCGACCCGGGCTGACTGCCCTGAACTGGCTGGCCAGTGCCGTTTTGATCGGCCTGGCAATCAGCGCCATGCACTACACCGGCATGGCGGCCATGCGCTCGGATGCCTCGCAGTATTACGAACCGAAGTTGTTCAGCCTGTCGATTCTGATCGCCATCATGGCCAGCGGCGCTTTGCTGGTTATACCGCGCCGTTTGCGCAAAGGCAGCGGCATGTTTCATCAGATGTACCGCTATGCTGCCAGCGTGCTGCTGGGTGCCGGCATCCTGGCGATGCACATGACCGGCATGCAAGCCTTGCAGCTGGTGCTGCCGCTGGACGCGCCACTGCAATTGCCCAGCACCGAGAACGGCCAGCAACTGGGCATGACGATTGCCGCCATTACTCTGCTGATCATTGCCGGCAGTATCAGCGCCGCTATGGCCGACAAGAAACTGCAGAGCAAGGAGCGTGACCTGGAGCGGGTCAACACCCTGCTCAGACAGCTTGACCAGGCGCGGGTCTCGCTGCAGCAAGTGGCGCATTACGATCCGTTGACCAACCTGGTCAACCGTCGTGGTTTCAACCAGCTGTTCACCGAACGGCTCATTGAGCACAGTGCAACCGGCGCTCTGCTGGCGGTGATGTTTCTCGATATCGACCACTTCAAACGCATCAATGACAGCCTTGGCCACGATGCCGGGGACGAATTGCTCAAGGTGATTGCCGAGCGGATCCGCAGTGCCACCCGAACCCAGGATGTCGTGGCGCGCTTTGGTGGTGACGAATTCTGCATTCTGATCAGCCTGCCGGAATACGACGAGGCCCGGCACTTGGCGAACCGGGTCATGCAAAAGATGAAAGAACCCATCGCCCTGGCCGGCCGACGCATGGTGATGACCACCAGTATTGGCATCGCGGTGTTTCCACGCGATGGTGAGACCAGCGACGAACTGCTCAAAAATGCCGACCTGGCCCTCTACCAGTCCAAAGGCAACGGTCGCAACCGGGCGCACTTTTTCAGCCCGGCACTCAAGACCCGGGCAAGCCTGGAACTGCATCTTGAAGAAGAACTGCGTAACGCACTGCGCGAAGAAACCGGCCTGCAGGTGTTCTATCAGCCAATCATCGACTTGCGTACCGGACATGTAGCCAAGCTCGAAGCGCTGGTGCGCTGGGAGCATCCGCAACACGGCTTGCTCAGTCCGGACCGGTTCATTGGTATCGCCGAAGCCAACGGCCTGATCTGGGAACTGGACAACTGGGTGATGCGCCGCGCCTGCAAGGATCTGGGTGCACTGCGCCTGGACGGTTTCGACAAGCTGATCATCGCGTTCAACTGCTCGGCCCTGAACCTGAGCCGCGATGAGCTTGCCGATGAAGTGGAGGACGCCCTGCGCCAGGCCAATGTCGCCCCAGGGCGTCTGGAACTGGAGGTGACCGAGAACGCCCTGATGGGTAACATCAGCAACACCATTTTGCTGCTCAAGCGCATTCGCAGCATGGGTGTATCCCTGTCGATCGACGATTTCGGCACTGGCTACTCTTCGCTGGCATATCTCAAGCGCTTGCCGCTGGACACCCTGAAGATCGATCGCTCATTCATCCAGGACATTCCTCAATCACCCCAGGACATGGAAATCGTCCACGCAATCATTGTCATGGCTCACACCCTGCACCTGAAGGTCGTCACCGAAGGCGTGGAAACCCCCGCCCAACTGGACTTTCTCAGCCAGTACGCCAGCGATTACGTACAGGGTTATCTGTTCAGCAAACCCCAGCCGCTGGAGCGGCTGCTGCCGATGATCAAACAGATGAATGAACGCGATCCCGTCAGCCTGTGGCCGGCCTCGATGATGCTTCAGGCCCGCCAGCAAGACGCCGAAGCCCCCCGATCACTCGACCTGTTCAGCGAGCTGCCCGCCAGCCAGGACCATTACTCGCAAAACAGCCCGACCCGTACCAAACGCTCGCGCTGGTCGGATTGAAGTACCGGACATGGATGCCGTTATAGCCTTTTGCTACCCTTCCAGCCTATGGATGAAGCAGCTCCCTGAATCGGCGCAAAACCATGCACCGTTATTGTGCGCAAATCACGCAAGCGCCCTTTCCTGGATCACAACCCAAGGTGCGACGACCACCGCCCACAGTTGCGGATCACGTTCGACAAAGTCCAGAGCCCTTGTTTCAGAGAGCTTGCTGACGCGCTCTTCGGCCATCCAGGCAGAGATTTTTGCGGCATCGTTTTCGGCCATGGCTTCGGCCACGGCGATCAGATCCAGATCGGGTGCGACCCACAACAGGGCACCCTTCGCAAAGAATGGTTGCAATTGCTGCCAGGGGATAACCGCCGTTTCACCGAGGAGTTTGGCATAGAGGGTGCTAGGGTCTTGGCTCATGGGTCTCACCGAAGGGAAAATCGGCGCAATCATAGCGCTGCCAACCCCGGAGAAAAACCCGCCGATACTGGTCCGGCCCCGCTTCGGGCGGCGCATTGCGCGATCTGAGGCAAACGATTGCATGAAGCGGGCGCCCTTAAGCGCCAAAAAAGCGGAATTACAGAGAAATTCTATAAGTTTCTGTCAATCAGGCGACATACATCGGTTCAGCCTCGAACAGTCAGCTTTTCAAGCGATCCAGCCGCGCTCTAAACTGTGCCGGTACAGTTGGCGTGGTGGTCTGGACCGGTATCGAGCAATTCGGTCCTGCAGCCTCGGCCGTCAGGATTATAAAAATTACAACGCAAGAGTGGAGCATCATGATCAAGGGTACCAAGAAGCTTTCCAAGCTGTTCGCAGCACTGGTAATGGCCGGCGTGGCCAGCCATTCGTTCGCAGCCGATACCATCAAGATCGGTATTGCGGGTCCCAAGACCGGCGCTGTCGCCCAGTACGGCGACATGCAGTTCAGTGGCGCCAAGATGGCGATTGAGCAGCTCAATGCCAAAGGCGGCGTTGATGGCAAGAAGCTCGAAGCGGTCGAATACGATGACGCCTGCGATCCCAAGCAAGCCGTTGCCGTGGCCAACAAAGTGGTCAACGACGGCGTGAAATACGTCATCGGCCACCTGTGCTCCAGCTCCGCCCAGCCAGCTTCGGATGTCTACGAAGACGAAGGCATCATCATGGTCACCCCGGCCGCCACCAGCCCTGAGCTGACCGCACGTGGCTACAAACTGGTGTTCCGCACCATCGGCCTGGACAGCGCCCAGGGCCCGGCCGCTGGCGAGTACATCGCCAAGCAGGTCAAGCCTCAGGTCGTTGCGGTCATCCACGACAAGCAGCAATACGGTGAAGGCATCGCCACCGCGGTCAAGCAGACCCTGGAAAAAGACGGCGTCAAGGTCGCCCTGTTCGAAGGCATCAACGCCGGCGACAAGGACTTCTCTTCGCTGATCGCCAAAATGAAACAGGCCAACGTCGACTTCGTCTACTACGGTGGCTACCACCCTGAGCTGGGGCTGATCCTGCGCCAGGCCAAGGAAAAAGGCCTGAAAGCCGGTTTCATGGGCCCAGAGGGCGTGGGTAACGCGTCGATCTCGCAGATCGCCCAGGACGCTTCCGAAGGTCTGCTGGTGACCCTGCCAGCTTCCTTTGACCAGGACCCGGCCAACAAGGCACTGGTCGATGCGTTCAAGGCCAAGAAAGAAGACCCGAGCGGTCCGTTCGTGTTCCCGTCCTACGCTGCCGTTCAGATCCTTGCCGAAGCGATCGGCAAGGCCAAGAGTGAAGACACCGACAAGGTAGCGGCCGTGCTGCGCGCCAACACCTTCAAGACCCCGACCGGCGACCTGTCGTTCGACGACAAGGGCGACCTGAAGAACTTCAAGTTCGTGGTCTACACCTGGCACAAAGACGGCACCAAGACCGAAGCCCCTGTGAAGTAACTTCACACCTTCGATCAACACCAGAGCCCACTGCAACCGCAGTGGGCTTTGTTTTACGAGGTGCGTGGGCTCCACAAGACTCCATCGCCACCTGAACAACTCGAAGCCACACTGGCTCACTGGATTTGCGTCAACGCGGGGAGCAATACCTTGACGCGCAACGGGGACACGATTGGCCAGTGAACCTCAGTGTAGGCCTTCAGGAGCGCTGTAATGCCCGAGATAGACATCTATCATTTCTTTCAACAGCTGGTTAATGGCCTGACCATTGGCAGCACCTACGCCTTGATCGCCATTGGCTACACCATGGTCTACGGCATCATCGGCATGATCAACTTCGCCCACGGCGAGGTGTACATGATCGGCTCCTACGTGGCCTTCATCGCCATCGCCGGGCTGACCATGATGGGCCTGGGCAGTCTGCCCTTGATCATTACGGCGGCCTTCGTGGCCAGTATCGTGGTGACCAGTGCCTATGGTTACAGCATCGAACGGGTCGCCTATCGACCGCTGCGTGGCAGTAACCGTCTGATCCCGCTGATTTCCGCGATCGGCATGTCGCTGTTCCTGCAGAACACGGTACTGCTGGCGCAAGACTCCAAGGACAAGTCGATTCCCAACCTGATTCCGGGCAACTTCGTGTTCGGCTCGGCCAGTACCCATGAAGTGGTCATTTCCTACATGCAGGTGCTGATCTTCATCGTCACCGTGCTGACCATGCTGGGCCTGACCTGGTTCATCTCCCGCTCTCGCCTGGGCCGCGCCTGCCGTGCCTGCGCCGAAGACATCAAGATGGCCAACCTGCTGGGTATCAACACTAACAACATCATCGCTCTGACCTTCGTCATCGGTGCCGCCCTGGCCGCCGTTGCAGCAGTGCTGCTGAGCATGCAATACGGGGTGATCAACCCCAACGCGGGCTTTCTGGTCGGGATCAAAGCCTTCACTGCCGCAGTATTGGGTGGTATTGGCAGTATTCCGGGCGCAATGCTCGGCGGTCTGGTACTGGGTGTAGCCGAAGCCTTCGGCGCCGATATCTTTGGCGACCAGTACAAAGACGTTGTGGCGTTCAGCCTGCTGGTTCTGGTGCTGCTGTTCCGGCCGACCGGTCTGCTGGGCCGTCCGGAGGTTGAAAAAGTATGAGCAAACAACTCAAATCGGCGTTTTTCAGCGCCTTGCTGGTGCTGGCCGTGGCCTACCCGGTGCTGGGTCTGAAGCTGGAAATCGTCGGCGTCAATCTGGCGGTGCTCAATGCCAGCAGCACGACCATCGCGGTGATCCTTTGTGCAGCACTGGCAATGTTCCTGCGCGTACTGTTCAGCGAGCAGATCTCTGCCGCCTGGCGCTCCTCGCCAGGCCTGCCGGTGATGCCGGCCAAGGCCAGCAACTTCCTGACCCTGCCGAGCACCCAGCGCTGGATCATCCTGGCGATGGTCATGGTCGCTCTGGTCTGGCCGTTCTTCGGCTCACGCGGCGCGGTGGATATCGCCACCCTGATCCTGATCTACGTGATGCTGGGCCTTGGGCTGAACATCGTGGTCGGTCTGGCCGGCCTGCTCGACCTCGGCTACGTGGGCTTTTACGCCGTGGGCGCCTACAGCTACGCGCTGCTGTCGTTCTATTTCGGCCTGAGCTTCTGGGTCTGCCTGCCGATTGCCGGCATGATGGCGGCGCTGTTCGGCTTCCTGCTGGGCTTTCCGGTGCTGCGTCTACGCGGTGACTATCTGGCAATCGTGACCCTGGGTTTCGGTGAAATCATTCGTCTGCTGCTGCGTAACCTGACCGGTTTCACCGGCGGCCCGAACGGTATCAGCAACATCGAGAAACCGACCTTCTTCGGCCTGTCGTTCGAACGCAAGGCGGCTGAGGGGATGCAGACCTTCCACGAGTTCTTCGGCCTGCCCTACAACTCGATCAACAAGGTGATCTTCCTCTATCTGGTTGCCCTGATGCTCGCGCTGTTCGCTCTGTTCGTCATCAATCGCCTGCTGCGCATGCCGATCGGCCGCGCTTGGGAAGCGTTGCGTGAAGACGAGATCGCCTGCCGTGCACTGGGCCTGAACCCGACCGTGATCAAGCTTTCCGCCTTCACCCTGGGCGCTGCGTTCGCAGGTTTCGCCGGTAGCTTCTTTGCCGCCCGCCAGGGTCTGGTGACACCGGAATCGTTCACCTTCATCGAGTCGGCGATCATTCTTGCCATTGTGGTACTCGGTGGCATGGGCTCGCAGCTTGGCGTGATCCTGGCAGCAATCGTCATGATCCTGCTGCCGGAATTGATGCGCGAGTTCAGCGAATACCGGATGTTGATGTTCGGCGCCATGATGGTGCTGATGATGGTCTGGCGTCCTCAAGGCTTCCTGCCGATGCAGCGCCCCGAAATGAAATTGAAATCGGAGCCGAGCAAATGAGCCGCCCACTTCTGCAAGCTTCGGGTCTGTCCATGCGCTTCGGCGGCCTGCTGGCCGTCAATGGTGTGGCCCTGACCGTCAATGAAAAACAGGTGGTGTCGATCATCGGCCCCAACGGCGCCGGCAAGACCACGGTATTCAACTGCCTGACCGGTTTCTACAAACCGACTTCCGGCAGCATCCTGCTCGACGGCGAGGCAATCCATGGCCTGGCCGGTCACCAGATTGCCCGCAAAGGCGTGGTGCGGACCTTCCAGAACGTGCGGTTGTTCAAAGACATGACCGCCGTGGAAAACCTGCTGGTCGCCCAGCACCGCCACCTGAATACCAACTTCCTGGCCGGCCTGTTCAAGACCCCGGCGTTTCGCCGCAGCGAAAGCGAAGCGATGGACTACGCCGAGCACTGGCTCGAAGCGGTCAACCTCAAGGAGTTCGCCAACCGCCCGGCCGGCACCCTGGCCTACGGTCAGCAGCGCCGCCTGGAAATCGCCCGCTGCATGATGACCCGTCCGCGCATCCTGATGCTCGACGAGCCGGCTGCGGGCCTCAACCCGCGGGAGACCGACGACCTCAAGGCGCTGATCGGTGTCTTGCGTAACGAGCACAACGCGACCGTGCTGCTGATCGAACACGACATGAAACTGGTCATGACCATCTCTGACCACATCTTCGTGATCAATCAGGGCACGCCGCTGGCTGACGGCACGCCACAGCAAATCCGTGACAATCCCGACGTGATCAAAGCCTACCTGGGGGAAGCGTAAATGCTGCAGTTCGAAAACGTTTCTACCTTCTACGGCAAGATCCAGGCGCTGCACAGCGTCAATGTCGAGGTGCGCAAGGGCGAGATCGTCACCCTGATCGGTGCCAACGGCGCCGGCAAGTCCACTCTGTTGATGACCCTGTGCGGCTCGCCGCGCGCCCATAGCGGCAGCATCCGCTACCTGGGTGAAGAACTGGTGGGCCAGGAGTCCTCGGTGATCATGCGCAAGAGCATTGCGGTAGTGCCGGAAGGCCGCCGGGTGTTCGCCCGCCTGACCGTCGAAGAAAACCTCGCCATGGGCGGTTTCTTTACTGACAAGGGCGACTATCAGGAACAGATGGACAAGGTCCTGCACCTGTTCCCGCGCCTCAAGGAGCGCTTCAGCCAACGCGGCGGCACCATGTCCGGCGGCGAACAGCAGATGCTTGCCATTGGCCGCGCGCTGATGAGCAAACCCAAGCTGCTGCTGCTCGACGAGCCTTCGCTCGGCCTGGCACCGATCATCATCCAGCAGATCTTCGACATCATCGAGCAACTGCGCCGTGATGGCGTGACGGTGTTTCTGGTCGAGCAGAACGCCAACCAGGCCCTGAAAATCGCTGACCGCGCCTATGTGCTGGAAAATGGCCGGGTGGTGATGCAGGGCAGCGGTGAAGACCTGCTGGTCGACCCGAAAGTGCGTGAGGCTTATCTGGGCGGCTGACGTTCCATTCGCCAGCAGAGCCGCCTCCCACAGGTACCTGTCGTTCGCCAGATTCCGGCTCGACGCAGGCCTTGTGGGAGGCGCGCTCAAATAGTAGATACACCTGCGACTCGGTGGGAGGCTGCTCCGCAGGCGACGCTCTTCACTTGAGATCCATCCCCGCTGTGCGTAACGTGTCGGCATCTGTCTGTGAGGCCGTCGCATGTCCGCTTTCCGCTCTGCCCTTCTCTTCTCTATGCTGCCGCTGTTCGCGGGCTGCCAACTGCTCAATCTGCAATCCAGCGCCCCGGTCAAGGTTTCAACCGCCGGCATGACCCGTATGCAGGGCACCCTCACTGGCGATAACGGCAAGTTGCTGTTCCAGCCCTGCGGCGAGCCGCGCCGCTATGTGGTGCTGGACCGGGGCAATACCGCCATCCTGCAGGAAGCCGCCGGCCTGGCCGATGCCCAAGGCAAAGTGTTCGCTGATCTGCGCGGCCGCTTCAATGCCAGCAAGGCCGAAGGCGGCGACGGCCAGTTGGACCTGCATCAGTGGTACCGGGTTGAACGCACAGGCCAGGCCTGCGAAGACCCGAACTTCAAGCGCCTGACCCTGCATGCCGATGGCGAGAACCCGGTATGGAACGTGAATGTCAGCGGCAAGGGCATGATCATCGATGTCCAGGGCCAACCACCGGTCGCCCTGCCCTACCTGGAAGAACAACTGCCCGATGGCCGCTTCAACCTGAGCAGCGAAGCCAACGGCCAGCGCGTCGAGCTGTGGGTCGCACCGCAACGTTGTGTCGACAGCAAGAGCGGCGCGCTGCGCCACCTGAGCGCAGAGTTGCGGATCAATGGCCAGGCCGTACGCGGCTGTGGCTATTACGGTGGTTCAAGAAATGACTGACGCATAACATCTAGGCATCGATGCCGCATATAATGCCCGGTTCTTGTAGTGCTGCCGGGCTGAACCTGCGGCCCGAAACCGGATGTGCCTCAATGTTACGAATCAACGAACTCAAGCTGCCCCTCGATCACCCTGATGAAGAGCTGCGTACCGCCCTGGTCCAGCGCCTGGGCATCACCGACAGCGACCTGCTGGATTTCACCGTGTTCAAGCGCAGCTACGATGCGCGCAAGAAATCCACCGAGCTGTTCTTCATCTACACCCTGGACTTCACGGTCCGCGACGAAGCAGCGCTGCTGGACAAACTGGCCAACGACCGGCAGATCGGTCCGGCGCCAGATGTCAGCTATAAGTTCGTCGGCCACGCCCCACAAGGCTTCGATCGCCGTCCGGTGGTCATCGGTTTCGGCCCGTGCGGTATCTTCGCCGGTCTGCTGCTGGCCCAGATGGGCTTCAAACCGATCGTGCTGGAGCGCGGCAAGGAAGTCCGCCAGCGCACCAAAGATACGTGGGGGCTGTGGCGCAAAAGCATCCTCAACACCGAGTCCAACGTGCAGTTTGGCGAAGGCGGCGCCGGCACGTTCTCCGACGGCAAGCTGTACAGCCAGATCAAGGACCCGTTGTTTCATGGTCGCAAAGTACTCCATGAGTTCGTCAAGGCCGGTGCGCCGGACGAAATTCTGTATGTCAGCAAACCGCACATCGGCACCTTCCGCCTGACCGGCATGGTCGAGAACATGCGCGCCGAAATCATCGCGCTGGGCGGCGAGGTGCGTTTCGAGCACAAGGTCACTGACCTGCTGATCGAAGACGGCCAGCTACAAGGCGTCGAACTGGCCAACGGCGAGCGCATCGACTCGCAACATGTGGTGCTGGCGCTGGGTCACAGCGCCCGTGACACCTTCCGCATGCTGCACGGGCGGGGCGTGTACATGGAAGCCAAGCCGTTTTCGGTAGGTTTTCGGATCGAACACCCGCAGACCCTGATCGACCAGGCGCGACTGGGCAAGTATGCCGGCCACCCGAAACTGGGTGCGGCCGACTACAAGCTGGTGTATCACGCCAGCAACAACCGTTCGGTATACAGCTTCTGCATGTGCCCGGGCGGCACAGTGGTGGCAGCCACTTCCGAACCGAACCGCGTCGTGACCAACGGCATGAGCCAGTATTCGCGCAACGAGCGCAATGCCAACTCCGGCCTGGTGGTGGGCATCGACCCCGAGCGTGACTACCCCGGCGGACCACTGGCGGGCATCGAGTTCCAGGAGCGCCTGGAGTCGCTGGCCTATGAGCTGGGCGGCAGCAACTATGAAGCGCCGGCGCAACTGGTCGGTGATTTCATTGCCGGCAAGGCGTCCACCGCACTGGGCAGCGTCGAGCCGTCCTACAAACCCGGCGTGAAACTGGTGGACCTGGCCCAGGCCCTGCCGGCCTTCGCCATCGATGCGATCCGCGAAGCACTGCCGGTGTTCGACCGGCAGATCAAGGGCTACGCCCTGCATGACGCCGTGCTCACCGGGCTTGAAACCCGCACCTCGGCGCCGGTGCGCATCACCCGTGGCAAAGACATGCAGAGCCTCAACGTCAAGGGGCTGTACCCGGCGGGTGAAGGCGCAGGCTATGCCGGCGGCATTCTGTCGGCAGGTGTGGACGGTATCCGCATTGCCGAAGCGGTAGCGCGAGATCTGCTGGGCATCGCTGATTGATGACAGGCGGCTGGGCGGTCCTCCGCTCAGCCGCGACCAACGATAATTTACAGAAACGTCCTACAGTATTAAGAGACGCTTCCACCACAGAATCTGTGGGGGGCCCGTTAAACTTTTCGCAACTCCGGACACCCCCGTAGCTGTGCAAAATGCTGGCGCAACGCCCGCTGTTACGAACCCGGTGTCTTTTCTTCCCTCTGGAGAGCGATCCGGCCCATGCGCACTACGATCATCCGTTTCTTTCAACTCGAAGCCGCCGGTGGCCTGCTGCTGATCGCCGCCGCTGCCGCGGCGCTGATCATCAACAATTCGCCACTGTCCTGGCTGTACAATGCCTTTCTCGAGGCCCCGGTAGTCGCCCAGATCGGCAGCCTGCAAATCGCCAAGCCGGCATTGCTATGGATCAATGACGGGCTGATGGCGCTGTTCTTGCTGGTCATTGGCCTGGAGGTCAAACGCGAGATCCTCGAGGGCCATCTTTCCAACCCTGCACAGATCATCCTGCCCGGCGCGGCCGCCATCGGCGGCATGGTCGTGCCAGCCGCCATCTACGTGCTGCTCAATATGAACAACAGCACGGCGTTGGGCGGCTGGGCAATCCCCATGGCCACTGATATTGCCTTCGCACTTGGCGTGCTGGCGCTGCTCGGCAAGCGCGTGCCGTTGTCGCTCAAACTGTTTCTCATGACCCTGGCGATCATCGACGATCTGGGCGCGATCATCGTCATCGCGCTGTTCTATTCAGGTGAACTGTCGCACCTGGCACTGGGCCTGGCGGCGCTGTCATTGCTGACGCTGATCATCCTCAATCGCTTGGGCGTCGTGCGTCTGGCGCCTTACCTGCTGGTTGGCCTGGTGCTGTGGGTGTGCGTGCTCAAAAGCGGTTTACACGCGACCCTGGCCGGGGTCGCCCTGGCAATGTGTATTCCGCTGCGCACCCAGGCCGGTGAAGACTCGCCGCTGTTGAGCCTGGAGCACGGGCTGCACCCTTGGGTGGCGTTCGCCATCCTGCCGCTGTTTGCCTTCGCCAATGCCGGCGTGCCATTGGCCGGGTTAAGCCTGGAAAGCTTCACCCACCCGGTATCGATGGGCATCAGCGCCGGGCTGTTGCTGGGCAAGACCCTTGGGGTATTCGGCCTGACCTGGCTGGTGGTGGCTTGTGGGCTGGCGAAGTTACCGAGCGAGGCTAACTGGGGTCAGGTACTGGGCGTGTCGATCCTGTGCGGGATTGGCTTCACCATGAGCCTGTTTGTTGGCTCACTGGCCTTTGTGCCGGGTGTCAGCCCGTTTGCCGGTGTGGACCGAATGGGCATTCTGACGGGCTCATTGCTGGCCGCGCTGATTGGCTATGCGGTAATGGCCATGGCCAGCGCCAAGCGCTGACAGCCCGAGTTGAGTGGCCGCTACACAAGGCTGCAGCGGCACTCATCACGTTCAGGCCAGCCGCCGCGCCCAGAACGGACGCTCACGGTGACGTACCGGGCCCGCATAGGTGGCCGCCAGATGAGTAAAGTAACGGTCCTGGACCTGCTGCATTTCGGACCAATAGGCGTGCGCAGCAAGGTCGTTGCCTTGCAGATAGCCTTCGATGGCGCTGGCCGCACTGTCAGCCGACGCCAGCGTGTGGAATAAACCTTGCGACGACAGCGGATCGAAAGCCAGCACAGCGTCACCGACCGCGTAGAAGCCTGGCCGCTGCGCGCACCCGCTCAAGTCCAGCGCCACACTGCCTGCCGGGCAGACATGAGTCTGCGCAGCCCCGACATCTGGCGGCAGCACCGCCGCCAACAGCGGCAGACGCCGGGCGCGTTCGAGCAACACCCTGGCGTTACGCAACTCACGCAGTGCCGGATCATCGGCATCCAGATGACAGGCCAGCACCCGTTCACCTGACGGCACACGCACGCTGTACCACCAGCCATCCTGGTCTGCACAAGTGCGGGTACTGCGGTCGACATCGTCCACCTGCGCCGCCAACAGAACATGTACACACACCAGATCATCCGCCGCCTGCCTGCGCAAACCCAGGCTGCGGCACAGCGCTGCATTGCGCCCGGTGGCATCGACGACCACCCTGGCGCGATGCTGCGCCCCCGAATGCTCATCAGCCAGTTGCCAATGCGTGCCATCGTGCTGCACCTCAAGCCGCCCGCGCACCGTAGCGTTTGCAGCCCCCGCTTGGTGCGCAGCGTCGCGCAGCATGGCATCAAAACGCATGCGGTCCAGATGCCAGCCTGGACCTGCCGGGTCGCGCAAGGCGTCGAACCAGACCGGCTCGACGCTATCCCAGACAGAGACACTGGCACAGCGCTCGGCATGGCCGTCAGCCAGGAACCGCTCCAGCAGGTTTTGCCGCCGTAACAGCACGGCAGCCGAACCTGGAAGTGATTCACCGATGCGCCATGTCTGCGCCATGCGCGTAGAGCCAGACGGCAATTCACGATCCACCACAAGCACCCGATGCCGCCCGGCCAGTCGACGCGCCAGCGCCGAGCCCGCAGGCCCGGCGCCGCACACGATGACGTCCCAGTGCTGTTGAGGTGCGCACCGTGCTGGCTGAATCACACCCTCGGCGTCCCGGCGATGAGCATTTCACGGATGTCGTGATCAACCAGCTCCTGCGCTTCGGAACTCAAATCATCGCCACCACGGTCCTCGACCTGCATCACATCCGGGAAGTCCGGATCGTTGAGGTCTTTATAACGAACCTCGACGATGCCCTGGCGATCAAAGTGATCCACCATCGTCTGCAGTGGATCCGTGATCCCCAGAGTACGGTTCCAGTCAGAACGCTCATTGAAGGCCCGCAGCCGCTCTTCCTTGCTCAGGCTGGCATCCACAACCTTGCGGTAGTTATCGGCACTGAGGACCTGGTTGGGCACCCGCGCCGGCCAGAAGGTCGGCAAGTGCGGATCATATTGCTTGTCGTAGCCGGAGCGGCAACTGGCGGTATCGGTCTGCCATGGCACCGCCATCCAGCGCGTGATCGAGCCCGGGAACTGCGCATACAGTGGGCCATTGTAGGAAGCCACGCTGGTCGGCGTCAGGTTGGCTCCGTAGTCAGGCTCGGGATTGTCGGCACTGCGGTGACGCCAGCGGTAGGGTTCCATGTACATGGTCGCGTGGCGCACTGGCCAGGTCACTTCACAACCGGGGTGAAATGCATCGGCCAGACAGAATTCCAGCGCGGCACGGTCGAGCGTGGCCGGTTGCTGCTGCAACGGGATCTTGTCGAATTCATACTCCGGAACGTGCTTGGGATCGTAATCGGCAATGAATTTGCCCTCTGCCCAGCGATCCAGCAAAGCCAACTGCGTCGTGCTCAGTGCATTCATCGCACGCGGCGACAGCGGCATCGGCACATTCATCGCATCACCGTAAACCCACGGCCATGGCTTCATCGAAATATCGCCATCTTCCGGGTTACGGAAACTGTTTGCCACCGTGCGGCGCAGTTCGGCATAGGTCTCGCCCGGCTGCGACAGCTTGTGCAAATAGTCCGGTGCCAGGAAATGTTGCGCCATGCCATGGCCGAAGCCGGCCGCAAAGCCGCTGTTCATCCATTGCAGGTCACACATGGCCTTGAAGATCGGCAGGATGTCATCGCGGAACGAGGGATGCAGCGGAGCTGGCAGTTGCCCTGCCTGGACCGCCAGATCAGTCATCAGCGCATAGAGGGTGCGCACTGACTTCTGCTGAGGTCCGTAGTTGGGTGGCGCAACGACCACCCAGGCCGGAGCGACCTCCAGCTCGCGTCCGTCCAGTCGCACGCGGGCGGTCACCGGGCCGTCGCTGGTATCGTCGTACCAGCCATCATTGTTGGCGAAGGTTACCGGTGCCTTGCCGTCGCAGGAGCCGGATTTGCCATGACCGCCGAAAACTTGCAACCGACCATGGGCGTCGGTGCGCAATTCGCCCAGCGGGACCTCGATGTCAAAAAACTTGCCGCCGCTAAAGCGGTACTCATCACCCTGCGCATTCGGCGACTTGATCGTCCGTGCACCCGGCAAGATCGACAGCGCACTGCGTTGCGGGGCTTTCACGTCCGCGTTGCGCCTGGTTGGCGCCAAGCTTGCAGCCTCAGGAATGTCCAGCGCCAGTTCGAAGTTGTACCAGGCAGCCTTGTGGTTGGCGAGTTCCACCGTCCACTCGACCTGTACCTCCTTGTCCATATACAGCTCGCGGACCACTTTGCCCTGTGCGTCATAGCCGTAGATCCGAAATTGCGCGACCTCGCGCTTCAGCGCGCCGGTGCTATCGCGATAAAACCCGGCTGGCTGCGGCTTGGGTTCGACGACCTGCGGTCCGATATAAAACTCGTCCTTTGAATTACCGACCCGTGCAATGCCAATGGACGGGTGAATCTTTGCGTAAACGATATCCTTGTCGCCACTTCTGTCGCCCATTTCGTTTTCCCTTGAAAGAAAAGTCACCATCCGATGTAGGTTTGGCACAGCGAGTAAAGCACAGTAAAAGCATAATGCCATCAACCTTACATTCGAACGTGCGGGCTGGCGGGAAAACAATCTGGCGGGCAAAAAAAACCCGATCACAGTGGATCGGGTTGTTTTTTTGTGAAGCGGATCAAGCTGCGATCAGTGGGTCACCCGGCTGGTGCCGTTGACGGTCATCACCCGGACCCGGTCGCCCACCCGGAATATCTCGTTTTCCTGCACCTGCTGAACATAGGCGCGCATGCTGCCGTCGTCTTCGCGTACGGTGATTTCGACGCCCTGGGTGCGGGTCAGGCCCTCTTCGGTCATCGAGCCGAGCAGGCCGCCGGCGACCGCACCGATCACCGCCGCAACCACACTGCCGCGTCCACCGCCGATAGCGCTGCCGCCCACCCCACCGACCACCGCACCTGCACCGGCGCCAATCGGGGTTTTGGTGCCTTCGATCTTCACCGGACGCAAGGCCTGGACAACCCCCAAGCGTACAGTCTGCACCGCCCGCGCTTCGTCACGCGAGTAGGAATCGCCAGTGAGGTTCGAGGTACAGCCGCCCAGTGTCAACGCCATCGCAGCGAACGAAGCAGCCAGCAATACAGATTTGCGCATGAGGGTATCTCCTGAAGATCGAGTAACCATTAGACTCCCGGCCAGCGATGCCGTCACGACCAGGCAGGCTGCATATCGAGTTCATTCAGGCGCCATACAGACAGGCGCCGAGTGATATTCAGACGGCTGCGGCGGGAGATAATTCAGTTGAGATCCTACGGAGCCAGCCGCTCACGAATCCAGCCATCATTTGTTAAACGATAGTTCAAACGGTCATGCAGGCGACTCGGACGCCCCTGCCAGAACTCGATCCGGTCGGGCACCAGACGGTAGCCGCCCCAATGTGCAGGGCATTGCGGCTGGCTATCAGCGAAGCGCTGTTCAGTGGCGTGCAGCAGTTGCTCAAGCTCGGCGCGGTCGGCAATGACCCTGCTTTGCGGCGACGCCCAAGCCCCCAGCCGGCTGCCCAGCGGACGGACCTGGTAATAATCATCGGACTCTTGCGCGGTGACCTTCGCCACTCGCCCTTCGATGCGTACCTGACGTTCCAGGGTCGGCCAGAAAAAGGTCATGGCGGCAAACGGCTGCCCGGCCATCTGTTGGCCCTTGGCGCTGTCGTAGTTGGTGAAAAAGGTGAAGCCCTGACTGTCCAGAGCCTTGAGCAGCAGCACCCGACAATGCGGGCGACCGTCGGCGTCCACCGTTGCCAGGGTCATGGCATTGGCTTCCACCGGCGCCTGTTCGGTCTTCACCGCTTCAGCGAACCATTGATCAAACAGGGCAAAGGGTTCATCCGGCGCCAGGGCTTCGGTCAGACCGTCGCGGGCGTAGTCACGGCGCATATCGGCCAGGGATGAGGTCATGGGCGGTGCTCCTTCAAGGCTTTGCTGAGCCGGGCAGTTAAGCATAACAGCCCGGCACAGGACAGCTTGAAGCGCTGGCGACCTGCTGGCGGTCAATGTTGGCCGCCAGCAGGTCGCCGCTCAGGTCAGTTGCTGGCCTGGGCGTCGGTCTTCTTGGCGACAGCCTTGGCAGGCTCGGCCTTTTTCGCAGTGTCTTTCTTGGCCGCTTCTTTCTTGGCTGGCGCTGCCTTTTTGGCGGTTTCTTTCTTGGCCGGTGCGGCCTTTTTAGCGGTGTCTTTCTTGGCTGGGGCAGCTTTTTTGGCCGGCGCTGGAGCGGCAGCCGCCGGTTTGACGTCCTGTACCGCGACCAGCGTTGGCGCGACCGCCGGTACGTCATAGCGGCTCATCAGCGCGCGCATGGTGTCTTGGCGGGTCAGCAGGATTTCGACGCGACGGTTCAGGGCACGGCCCTGGGTGCTGTCGTTGGCGGCACGCGGCATCACCGCGCCCATGCCGCGCTGGCTCAGGCGGTTACGTTCCAGGCCGCTGAGGCGGAAGATTGCTGCGACCGACTGGGCGCGCTCCTGGCTGATCTTCTGGTTGGTTTCTTTGGCACCGCTGGTGTCGGCGTGACCGAGAATCAGCACGGCAGTCTTGGCATCGCCCTCGACGGCCTTGGCCAGACGGGTAATCGGCCCCAGGGTCACCGGCAGCAGCATGGCCGGCCGATCCGGGTTGAACGAGGAGTCGACCGGAGCGGTGATGACCAGCAGGTCGTCACGGCGCTCGAACTGGAAATTGCTGTCTTTGATGGCGGTGCGCACCCGCGGCTCGTACTCGTCCAGCCAGGCCTGGGTCAGCTTTGGATCCGGCATCGGCAAGACCTTGGCTTCTTGCGTGGCTTGCTTGCTGTCACTGGAACCGAACGGCCACCACCAGCGGCTGTCGGTCTCGGACTTGGCCACCATGGACGGTGCAGGCTTGGCAGCGGGTTTGTCCTCGGGCTTGCTGGCAACCTTGTCGGCCGCCGCGTCAGCTTTGCCATCGGCAGCAGCTTCGGAGCCAAACGGCCAGTACCATGGGCTGGAGGCGTCAGCCGCAGCATCGGTTTTCGGGGTCTGGGCGCAACCGGTCAGGGCGGCTATGCACAAAGCGATGGCAAGAGTTCTTTTCGAGGACATGGACGACCTACAACGAAAGTGGCAGACAAAAGGACGCGAGCAACGTCGTATAACACGCATCAAGACAGAGTGGAAAAAGAAACCGTTCTACGGTTGGCTTTTACCAGAGAAACTGACAATCGGTATTAAACAAGCACTTATGAGCAATACTTACTGCAAAGACTCACGCAGTATACCCGCCAGTTTCTGGGCACGGGGGTCCATTAGCACGTACGGGCCCAAGGTACTGGTGACAAAGCCAAAGGCCACGTCGTAATCGGGGTCGGCAAAGCCCACCGAACCGCCCGCCCCCGGATGACCGAACGCCCTGGGGCCCAGGCCATAAGTGGCATTGGCGACCGTCGGTTGATCGAGCATGCAGCCCAGCCCAAACCGGGTAGAGGTCAGCAGGGTCTTGTCCTGGCCCAGGCTGTGCTCACGGGTCATCTGACCGAGCAGCTCCGATTCGAGCAGGCTGCCGTCAAGCAAACCGCTGTAGAAGCCGGCCAGGCTGCGGGCATTGCCATGACCATTCGCCGCCGGTTGCTGGAAGCGCCGCCAATCAGGTTTGTTGGTACTGGTCAGGATAGAGGGCGGATTGGTGAAGGCCTTGCAGGTAATCGACTGCGGTTCGCGCATCGTGGCTTGCAGCAGGCGCTGCGCGGCTGCGTCACCGGCGTTGCCTTTGCCACGCGCGATGTGCGCAACACGGTGAAACTCTTCATCGGCCAGGCCGATATGAAAATCCAGCCCCAGCGGTTTGGCGACCCGGCCGACGATGGCATCACCCGGCTCGCGGCCATCGGCGCGGCGCAGCATCTCGCCCACCAGCCAGCCGTAGGTGATTGCCGCATAACCATGGCCCTGCCCCGGCGTCCACCACGGAGTTTCGGCCGCCAGAGCGCCGGTCATGGTGTCCCACTGATACAGCGCTTCGGCCGGCAGCAGGTCACGCAGCGCCGGCAGACCGGCCTGATGACAGAGCAACTGACGCAGGGTAATGGTGTCTTTGCCGGCAGCGGCGAACTCGGGCCACAAACGCGCGACCGGCTCGTCGAGGCGCAGCTTGCCTTCGTCTACCAGTTGCAATGCAGCGACTGCCGCCCATGGCTTGGTGCAGGAAAACAGGTTGGCGATGGTATCGCTGTGCCAGGCCTCGCTGCCGCTCTGGTCAGCCGTGCCGGCCCACAGATCGACGACGGTTTCGCCACCGATCTGGATGCATAGCGCAGCGCCACGCTCCTGGGGATCGTCGAACAGTGCGGCAAACGCCTCACGTACGGCTTCGAATTCAAGCTGGAAATGACCCTGGATCTGCAACGCTTGGCTCCTGGCTGGCGGTTTCGCGGCGGGCTCAGCCGCGCCTGTCAAATGTCGGTTCGCATTGTTTCAGCGATCAGAGCCAATGTGAACCGCGCTTCATGAAATCTCGCGATGAAAGGGTGGCAAGGCATTGAGGATGGCTTTTCCGTAACGCTGGGTCACCAGGCGCCGGTCGAGCAAGGTAATGGTGCCTCGATCAGACTCGGTGCGCAGCAAGCGGCCACAGGCCTGAATCAGTTTCAGCGAGGCGTCGGGCACGGAAATCTCCATGAACGGGTTGCCACCACGGGCTTCGATCCACTCGGCCAGTGCCGCCTCAACCGGGTCGTCCGGTACCGAAAAAGGAATCTTGGCGATCACCACGTGCTCACAGTACGCCCCCGGCAAGTCGACCCCTTCGGCAAAACTCGCCAGGCCGAACAGCACGCTGGACTCGCCGCCGTCGACCCGCGCCTTGTGCTTGTTGAGGGTTTCCTGCTTGGACAGGTTGCCTTGAATGAACACCTGCTTGCGCCAGTCGCGGTCCAGGCCGTCGAACACGTCCTGCATCTGCCGCCGCGACGAGAACAGCACCAGGCTGCCCTTGGAGCCTTCGACCAGCTCCGGCAGGTCACGGATGATCGCCGCGGTATGCTCGGCGGCATTGCGCGGGTCGGCCTTGAGGTCCGGGACCCGCAATACACCGGCGTCGGCATGGTGAAACGGGCTGGGCACTACCGCTGTCACGGCATCTCTGGGCAGGCCGGAGCGCATCCGGTAACGGTCGAACTTGCCCAGCGCGGTCAGGGTTGCGGAGGTGACCAGCGCGGCATGGGCGACATTCCAGAGGTTGCGGCGCAACATCTCAGCGGCCAGGATCGGGCTGGCATTGACCTCAATATCGAACATCGCGCCACTCTCGGCCAGGCTCAGCCAGCGCGCCATGGGCGGGCTTTCGTCCGGGTCTTCGGCCGTGAAGGCGGTCCACAGCTCCCAGTTGCCCTGGGCACGGGCCAGCAGGGCACCGAACAGGGGATACCATTCTTCGGCCTGATGGCTGGCGATGCCGATATTCACCTCGCCGTCCATGCCCTCCTTGAGCAGGTCAGCCAGGCGGGTAAACAGGTCGTTGAGCCGCGAGAAGCCCTTTTTCAGCTCGATGCCGATGTCGCGGATATGCTCGGGAATCACCCCACCGACGAAGCGGTGGCGCGGCCGTTCGCGGCCTTCGGTGTCTTCACCGGCACGAAAGTCCGCCAGTTGCTCGCAGGCCGCAAACATGAACTGCTGCTGGTTTTTCACTTCACGGGCCAGCTCCGGCACCTGCTCGATATAACGCCCCAGGTCGCCCGGCAGCGGATTCTGGGCCAGTAACTTGGTGAGGTTCTTGGCGGTCTGTTCCAGCCAGTCGGCGGTGGAGCGCAGCCGCGTGTAATGGGCGAAGTGGCCGATGGCTTTGTCGGGCAGGTGGTGACCTTCGTCGAACACATAGACGGTATCGCGCGGGTCGGGCAAGACCGCACCACCGCCCAGCGCCAGGTCGGCAAGGACCATATCGTGGTTGGTGACGATTACATCGACCTTGCCCATGCCTTCGCGGGCCTTATAGAAGGCGCACTGCTGAAAGTTCGGACAATGGCGGCTGGTGCACTGGCTATGGTCGGTGGTCAGCCGCGACCAGGTCAGGTCGTCGAGTTCCTGGGGCCAGCTGTCGCGGTCGCCGTCCCATTTGTTGCCAGCCAGTTTCTGCAGCATGCTGTTGAACAGCTTCTGGCTGACTTCGTCGACCTCGATCTTGAAGCCCTCTTCCTCGAACAACTGGGCAGTGGCGCTGTTCTGGTTACCCTCCTGCAACAGCAGGTCGAGCTTGGACAGGCACATGTAGCGACCACGCCCCTTGGCCAGAGCAAAGCTGAAGCTAAGGCCGCTGTTGCGCATCAGGTCGGGCAAATCCTTGAAAACGATTTGCTCCTGCAACGCCACGGTAGCGGTGGCGATCACCAGCCGCTTGCCGGCCGCCTTGGCCGCCGGAATCGAGGCAATGGCATACGCGACGGTCTTGCCGGTGCCGGTTCCGGCCTCCACTGCAACCACCGCCGGGTCCCCGCTACGCCGCCCTTCATCGTCGGTCGCGACATCGCCCAACACCTTGGCGACCTCCGCGATCATCAGGCGCTGGCCGTAACGAGGCTTGAGGCTCTTGGCTTCGAGGAAGCGCGAATAGGCGCCCTGGATCTGGGCTTTGAGTTCGGTGCTGATCATTGGCTCGGGATACGGCAAAAGGCTGGATAAATTTTCAGTGTTTCAAAGTGGGCGCTATCATAGCGCGCTAATGCCATCTGCGCTGAACGCATCGCAGCAAATGCATCGTCAGCGGTCGGACAAATCGCCATCAGGAGCCTTCATGAGCGTATCGACTTTTGCCTACACCCTGCATGTTCTGGCGGCCCTGGTCTGGGTCGGCGGCATGTTCTTCGCCTGGATGATTCTGCGCCCGGCAATCATTGCAGCACTTGAGGGCCCCCTGCGCCTGAGATTATGGGTCCAAGTGTTTCCGCGATTTTTTACCTGGGTGTGGCTCGCCATCGTGATCTTGCCGGTTACCGGGGTGGTGTTTGCCCGCCTGAACTACCCGAGCCTGGAGCTGGCGCCGCGTTATGTGCAGGCGATGATGGGCCTGTATGTGGTGATGGTCGCGGTGTTTCTACGCATTCATTCGTTACAGTTGCCCGAGCTGCGTCAAGCGGTGCAAGCCGAACAGTGGGCCGAAGGCGCCGGGGTGCTGGGGCGCATCCGCCGGCTGGTGGGTATCAATCTGTTGATCGGCCTGGCGGTGGTGGCGCTTGCCGCAGCGCGGCCGGCGCTGTGGTCATAGGTCGGCGTAGCCGCTCAGGCGGCGCCGGTCAGAAACGCTGTACGTTCACCACCCCGGCAGGTCCTGCGGCCCCTGCCTGCCCCGCAGCTCCGGCGGTGCCGGCCTTGCCGCCATCGGCGCGGTAGACGATGCAGCCCTTGGACTCACCGCCCTTGCCTGGTTTACCGCCTTCACCGGCCGCACCACCGGCACCACCGTCGACGTTAACCTTAACGCGCTCGGCAGCAAAGCCCAGCGGCAGCTCCAGACGCACCTGGCCGCCCGCGGCGCCATCATGGCCATTACCACCGGCATCACCGTCATAACCCCGCCCGGCACTGCCCCAGGTGCAACCCGGTGCCTGGCCGTTGGCACCGTCCAGGCCCACGTAGCCTGGCGCGCCGGTGCCGCCACGGGCATCCACCGAGAGTTCCTCAGCCTGCAATGCCTGAATACGCAAGGTCAGGTTGCGTCCCGGTGTCGGCGCTTTCTGATAAGTGCCCGGCGCACCGCGTGCCGTGATCTGGCTGCCGGTGCCCAGTTGCGCCGTGCCGATCAGCACGTTCAGTGGCTGGCTGCCGGGGACGATCGCGATCCGGGCTTCGTGGCCGAGCAGCAGTTGCTCGACCTTCAGATCAGTGACCCCGCCGGGAATCAGCAAGGTGCCGTAATCGGCCACTTCCAGGCGCTGAACCTGCAAGACGGTGCCACTGGCCGGCAGGCGCAACAGCGAATGGGACTGCACCTGAATGTCCTGAGCCATGGCCAAGGGGCTGCACAGGGTGGCGAGCAACAGTAATTTACGCATGACGAGCCTCGACGCGTGGACGGCCGATGGCCTGGAGATGAAAGATACCGAATACAAGAATCTTGCCGCGATCGCGCCAGGGCTGGGCGCGGCCACGCAGGCTGGCATTGAACAGCACCAGCTCCAACAGATGGGTCAGCAGGATCAGGCAACCTGCCATGTCGATTACCACGTCAAAGGGACCGGGAGCACCAACCAGCAGGTTGATCAGCACCACTGCCCAGAACCCCAGCATCAACACTTTTCCCAACCCCCAGAACAGCTTCATTTCAGGCCCCTGATCATGTCGTGTCTGCAAACGCTTGGCTTTCGCATCATGTGCGCAGCGCGCACAGTAACGCCAAGCCAGCACACAATGCCAGTGACGACAGGTAAATGCAGGGGGCAGAGCAGATAACCGGCCCGGCAACAGTCGCCGGACCGGTACAGGGAGCGGTGGATCAGCGGTTGATTTTCACTTCAACGCGGCGGTTCAGCGCGCGGCCTTCAGCGGTCTTGTTGTCCGCGACAGGACGCGACTCGCCTTCACCGGACACCGACACGAACGAAGCGCGTGGCACGCCCGAACTGATCAGGTAATCGGTTACCGAATGCGCACGACGCTCAGAGAGCTTCTGGTTATAGGCATCGCTGCCGACGCTGTCAGTGTGGCCAGTGACGCGCAGTTGCACGGTAGCGGCTTCCTGACGCAGACGGCTGGCAACCACGTCCAGATTGGTGCGGTCGGAAGCGGTCAGGCGCGCCGAGTCGAATTCGAACAGCACTTCCTTGTTGATGTTGATTACCTCTTCACGCGGCAGTGGCGCTGGCGCAGCGGGAATCGGCTCAGGCGCAGGCGCGGCCACGATCGGGCAACCGGTGGCATCGACCGGCGTGCCGCGCGGAGTATCCGGGCACTTGTCGCGGCTGTTCGGTACGCCGTCACCATCATCGTCGCCGTCGCCATGCACCCAGCAATAAGCACCGGCCATCACGCCCACTGCGCCGCCGAGGCTGGCCGCCACCGCTGCGGTCTGGAACGCCCCCACCGCCGCGCCACCGAGGAAGCCGCCAGCGGCACATTTTGGCCAGTCTTCTTTCTGCAAGCCCGCACAACCGGTCAGCACACTGCTCACCAGGATCAAAGGTACCGCTGTCCTAAGCATATTCATTGTTCTGCACTCCCGAGGGGCGGCCGGTTTGCCGCGGAGGTTTTTTGCGACGGCACTTTGCCAGTGCGCTACCGTTTGTCCTTTGCGAAATCGAGAAGGTTCACCGCCGCGGCACAATTAAATTGCCCGCCGAACCGGCGTTTGGTCCCCTGCCACACTGGGTATCGTCGCAAAGGTCCAGACTAGACGATGTGCAGGCATACGGCGAAAAGCCATTTCCCTTACCGGCCGATCCAGTAAACTTTCAGGCCTTGCCCGTTGCCGATAACGCTACGCTTGCACAGTCAAGAGGAACGATGATGACCGCTGCTTTCTCCACCCGCACACCGCAACAGGCGCTGGCCGCCCTGCTCGACCGCTACGCCCCGCAACGCCTGCTGCTGATCGGCAGCGAAACGTTCCCGGCCCTGCAGGCTTTTCGTGAGGCGCACCCAGACACCGAACTGGCCGTCGCCGCGCCCGGGCAACTGCCGACCGAACTGGCCGCCCAACGCTTCGACCTGGCGCTGGTGGTCGATTGCCTTG
The DNA here is from genome assembly GCF_024584215.1 of Pseudomonas sp. LJDD11. Classification (NCBI taxonomy): domain Bacteria; kingdom Pseudomonadati; phylum Pseudomonadota; class Gammaproteobacteria; order Pseudomonadales; family Pseudomonadaceae; genus Pseudomonas; species Pseudomonas sp. LJDD11. The sequence continues at coordinate 184,348 of NZ_JANJFL010000002.1, read as the reverse complement.
AACACATCCCGCGGCGCGACGGCCTGCAATTGCTTGGCGGCATCCGCAACCTCAACGCCAGCCGCATCGCGGTGCTGGCTGACCTGCAGGCCTGCGGCTGGCAGGAAACCGACTTCTTCGCCCTGGCCCTGCAAGCCAGCGAACGCTTCAGCCGCGATGAACAGGTGCTGACGCTGTTTACTTACGATTTGCGTGAATACAAACAGGTGCCCGACTGGCTGAATGCCAAGTTCTGGGCCAACCCGGAAAATTTTGGCAAGTACTGGTGGTGATGCATGAGTAGTGCAAGTTGCCCCTGCGGCAGCGGGGATCTGTTGCTGGCCTGCTGCGGCCGCTTTCATGCCGGCCAGCCGGCACCCTGCGCGGAAAAGCTGATGCGTTCGCGCTACAGCGCCTATGTCTTGAGCCAGGTGGATTACCTGCTCGACACCACGCTGCCGGCCCAACAACATGCGCTGGACCGCAACGCCATCGCCCAGTGGAGCGCGCGTAGCACCTGGCTGGGCCTGGAGGTGGAAGACACCGAGGTGTTGGGCGGCAAGCCGGAACACGCATTCGTGACCTTCACTGCACGCTGGCACGATGAACACGGCGAACACAGCCACCGCGAACGCTCGGCCTTTGTACAGAATCAGGGGCGCTGGTACTTCATCGACCCCACCGTGCCGCTCAAGCCGGGCCGTAACGATAACTGCCCGTGCGGCAGCGGGCAGAAATTCAAGAAATGCTGTGCCGGCTACCTGCTGTAGCAAAGGCTTGCTCAGAGCAGCTTGAGGTGTGAAGTGTCCGGCGCGGGCCTGGCCTGGGGCTGCTTGTGCTGGCCCATGTCACTACCAGCCGGCGCCAGAGTGATACCGGACAGATCCAGTCGCGGCGCCTGTGGTGCAGGTTTGGCATCTTGCAGGTCGCTGCCGACCTCGGCCAGCGGCAGGTCGGGGGCATCGACATCGACGAATGCCGCCATGTACAGGTCGCGGGGCGTGATCTGCAACCGCCCGTCACCCGGCTTGGGCTTTTTCAGCCAGGTTGGCGCATCCGGCGGCGGCGCCAGTTCCACTTCTTCGATGCGCGGATGCATATCCACCACCTCGGCCAACGCACCGGCACGCTCCAGCGTCGCCCGGTACTTTTCGGCGGCCTGAGCGTCGAGGTTGTTCTTCAGAACCAGCCGGCGTCCGGAGAACAACAGCGCCATGCGTTGCTCGTCGGCCTGGAACAACCGCGCCAGATTGGCCTTGACCTTGTCTGGCTGGGCACCTGCTACCAGCCGACCGCTGAAGACGATTTCGTAAAGACTCATCACTGCCTCTCTTCAAGCCTGTATCCAAAGTATGGCGCAGGCTTGTCCGCACGAACAACCTGATGGCCTACACTCTGCCAATACTCTCGCCCCTGACGGTCATCGGCATGACACTGACATTCCCACGACTCTGGCTGCTGGCCCTGCTGCTCGGCACCTTGAGCGGCTGCTCAAGCGGGTGGGGTTCACGTGCCTGGCAGCCACCACAACTGCGCCTGCTCAAGGTTGAGACCGTCAAAGTGCAGCTATTGCAGCAAGACTTTAAACTGCATTTCGAGGTCGACAACCCCAATGACTCACGCCTTCTGGTGCGCGGCTTGCGCTACAAAATCATGCTGGGAGAGCTGATCCTGGCCGAAGACCAGGTCACCGACTGGTTTCTGGTCGCCGGGCACAGCCATGAAATCTTCGTGGTGCCGGTGCGTACCAACCTGTGGCGCCACGCCAAACCGATTGCCCAGAAACTCAAGCAGCGCGGGCAGCCGATCCCTTATCGGCTTGACGGTAAACTCAAGACCGGCCTGTTGTTTCGCGACAGCGTGCGTATTGGGGTCGACGGCGAGATATAATGGCCGCCGATTCAATTTTGGAGCACACCCCGATGAACCAGCCCCACGTCCATGGTCCTGACTGCAACCACGACCACGACCATCATCACCACGAGCACGACGGTCATGTCCATGGCCCGCACTGCAACCACGGCCACCAGGAGCCGGTGCGCAATGCGTTGAAAGACGTTGGCCGCAACGACCCTTGCCCGTGCGGCAGCGACAAGAAATTCAAGAAGTGCCACGGCGCCTGATCGCCAAGCACACCTGACGGCCTGCCTTGCAGGCCGTTTTCATTTGCAGGCCGGTCCTGTGCCGGAGTACAACGACGTCTTCGGGTAAACCGCATGGAGCTGTCAATGATCGACCTGCACTACTGGACCACCCCCAACGGCCACAAGATCACTCTGTTTCTTGAAGAAACCGGCCTTGAACACCGGATCATCCCGGTCAATATCGGCACCAACGAACAGTTCGAGCCGTCATTTCTGAAGATCGCCCCCAACAACCGCATTCCGGCCATTGTCGACCACACCCCGGCCGACGGCGGCGAGCCGCTGAGCCTGTTCGAGTCAGGCGCCATTTTGCAGTACCTGGCAGAAAAGACCGGCCGGTTCCTGCCTGCCGATTTGCGCGGTCGCCAGGAAACCCTGCAATGGCTGTATTGGCAGATGGGCGGCCTGGGGCCGATGGCCGGGCAGAATCACCATTTCAACCGCTTTGCACCGCAGCAAGTGCCCTACGCCATCAAGCGCTATGTGGACGAAACCGCGCGGCTGTACGGTGTGCTGGACAAGCGCCTGGCCGACCGTGAGTTTGTGGCCGGCGACCAGTACAGCATTGCCGACATGGCCATCTATCCGTGGATCGTGCCGCACAGTTTCCAGCAGCAGAACCTGGATGATTTCCCGAACCTCAAGCGCTGGTTCCATGCCATCGAAGCTCGCCCGGCGACCCAGCGGGCCTATGCGCTGGCTGCGCGGATCAACCCGCCCAAATAAACCAGCGTGTAGCGCCCTGAAAATATTCCTCCCCTCCCGGCTTGCGTAGCGCCTGCCCGCTCACTAACGTAACAACTTTTTGCAGTTGCCACGCCGCCGGAGTTTCGCCATGGCCTCGCCCGCCCGTTCACGTTTGTCGTCCCGATTTGGTTTTGCCGCCGCGACCGCCGGTTTTCTCGGCCTTGCCGGCTGCCAGTTGGGCGGTGAGGATGCCTCGACCCTGCTGCCGTCTGCCGGCACTGTGGCCATCAAGGGCCTGGAGCAAAACGTATCGATCCGCCGCAATCCGCAAGGCATGGCGCTGATCGAAAGCCACTCGTTCCACGATGCGTTGTTCAGCCTGGGCTACCTGCATGCAGGTGAACGGGTCGGGCAGATGCTCGGCATGCGTCTGCTGGCCCAGGGACGGTTGGCCGAGGTGGTCGGTGCCGAAGCGCTGCCGGTGGACCGGCTGATGCGCGCTGCCAACCTCAAGCGCAGCGCCAGCGAGCTGTACAAGGGTTCATCGCCGCGCCTGCAGAAATTCTTCGAGGTCTACGCCCGTGGCGTCAACGCCTACCTGTTCCGTTATCGCGACAAGCTGCCGGGCGACCTGGCCAGCGCCGGTTATCGGCTGGAGTACTGGCAGCCGGAAGACTCGGCGCTGATTTTCAGCCTGCTGAGCTTCAACCTGTCAGTCAACCTGCAACAAGAACTCTCAGCGCTGGTGCTTAACCAGAAGGTTGGCGCTGACAAACTCGCCTGGCTGCTGCCAAGCGCACCTGACGAAGCGATCGCGTTTGCCGAGGCCGACAAGCTCAAGGGCTTGAGCCTGGCCGGTCAGGGCAAGGAACTGAACGACTTGAACCGCGTGGCCCTGCAACTGGCCGACCTCAACCTGCTGGGCAATGCCGCCTCCAGCAATTGGGCCATCGCCCCGCTACGCAGCCGCAGCGGCAAAAGCCTGCTGGTCAGCGAGCTGCAAGTGCCATCGGGCGCCGCATCCGGCTGGAGCCTGGTGCAGATCAACGCGCCCAAGTATCAGGCCTCCGGGGTCACCATCGCCGGCCTGCCGCTGTTTCTCAGTGGGTTCAACGGCAAACTGGCCTGGAGCATGGGCAACCTCAAGGGCGACAATCAGGACCTGTTTCTGGAGAAACTCAAGCGCGAGAACAATCGCCTGATGTACCTGGCCGACGGCAAATGGCAACCGGCTGTGAGTCATCAGGAAACCTTCATGGTCAAGGGCAGCCAGCCGGTGCGCGAAACCGTCTACAGCACCCGCCACGGCACGCTGTTGCAGGCCGGGGAGTCCGCCAGCGCATTGGGCGTGGCGTTGCAGATCCCGGACTTCAAGGACGACAAGAGCCTTGATGCGCTGTTTAACCTGTCGCGCGCCAACAACGTCGAACGCGGTTTTGATGCCAGCCGGGAAATCCGCGCCATTGGCCTGAACATGGTATTTGCCGACGCCAGCAACGTCGCCTGGCAGGTCACCGGGCGTTACCCGAACCGCCGTGATGGCCAGGGCCTGTTGCCGTCACCGGGCTGGGACAGCCGTTACGACTGGGACGGCTTTGCCGATGCCATGCTCCACCCTTACGACCAGGATCCGCGTCAGGGCTGGCTGGGCACCGCCAACAACCGCGTAGCCCCCAAAGGCTACGGCATGCAGTTGTCCAACACCTGGGGCTACCCGGAGCGCGCCGAACGCCTCGCGGAACTGGCCAACGCCGGCAAGCAGGACCTGCGCAGCAGCATCGCCGCGCAATACGACCAGCGCACCCTGTTTGCCGCCAAACTCAAAGCCATGTTCGAAGCACCGGGCATGGCCAAGCCGCTCAAGCAGGCCATTGAGGCCCTGCCCGACGCTGAGCGCGGCAAAGCCCGCGAAGCCTACAGCCGGTTGATGGCCTTCGACGGTAACCTGACCGCAGGTTCTGCCGACGCTGCCATCTACCAATTGTTCCTGCAAGAAAGTGCCCGGCTGACCTTTCAGGATGAACTCGGCGGCGCCGACAGCCCGGCCTGGCAAGCTTTGGTGGCGAATGCCCGTTCGTCGTGGTCGGCGCAGGCCGACCACCTGCTGGGCCGCGACGACAGCCCGTTCTGGGACGACCTCAAAACCCCGCAAAAAGAAGACAAACCAGCGATCCTGGCGCGCAGCCTGGCTGCAGCCATCAGCGCCGGTGAAAGCCAATTGGGCAGCGACCGTAAAGCCTGGCAATGGGGCAAGCTGCACCGCTATGACTGGGCCCCGTCGCGTAACCCGCTGGCCCGCCACCTGGGTGGCGAAGGCCAGTTCCAGCGCAGCCCGGTGCCTGCAGGTGGCGACCACAGCAGCCTCAACCCTGCGGCCTACGCCTGGGGCCAGAGCTTCGACGTACTGCCAAGCGCCAGCCTGCGCATGGTCGTTGATTTCAGCCAGGCCGAGCCATTGCAAGCGGTGGTCAGCAGCGGCCAGTCCGGCAACCCGGCCAGCCCGTTCTATGCCAACAGCATTGATGCCTGGCTCAAGGCGCAGTACAGCATCCTGCCGGTGCAGCAGCAGAACTACGACGCCGGCTATGGCACGCACCCCCTGACCCTGACCCCAGGCAGGTACCCGCCCCCCCGCCCCTTAGGCGGGGCCGCGCAGCCACTCCCGATAAAGCGCCAGGCTGGCCAGGTTCTTGTGTTTGGCCTCGATCATGATGTCGAAACGCTCAAGAAACTGCCGCGCATAACCGTTGGTCCAGTGATTCCACATCCGCTCGCTGTGCCCATACAGTTCACGCTTGGTCACGACCTTGAGCAGCTCGCTCATTTCCAGTTTGTCTTCGGCAGCAAAGCCCAGCGCCTGCAAACGCTCCGACGGTTGTGAGTAATGCATCACCGGGCGCACCCCGCGCCAACTGTCGATGATCTGCGCGACCCGTGGATCAGAGGGGTCGATGTACTGCTCTTCGTTGATCCAGCAGTGATGAATATCCAGCACCACAGGCGCCAGATCGGCCAGTTGCAGGCAGTCATCAACGCCATAGCTCTTCTCTTCGTTCTCGAAGGTGATGCATGTCTGCGCCACCTCAGACAAACGCGGCCACAGCGCACGAATACCCTCGACACCGAAACGCCCGGCGATATGCACGTTGCATTTGAAATCCTGAAAGCGCCGGCCATAACCGAGCATGCGGATCATGTCGGCGTGATACTCGAACTCGGCCAGGCTGTTTTCGACCACCGAGGCATTGTCCGACCCTAGCACGCAGAACTGACCGGGATGAAACGACAGCCGAATGTCTGCCGCCCGCGCCCGCTCGCCAATCGCCGCGAAACAACTGCCCAGCCACTGCTGGATGGACGGCTGCTGGTAAAAATCGCGCAGTTGCGGATGGCTGTAGAACGGCAAGAGATCGCTCGACAACCGCAACATGCGCAGCGGCGGTGGCAACTGCGCCACGTAATCGAGCAGGCGCAGTTGCGCATCCAGATTGTGCGTAACCACCTCAACCAGCCTGGCCTGGGCCACGGCGGGCTCGACGCTGTTGATCCAGCGCAAGGTGGTGGTACGTGGGTTGAAGGGGCTTTCCACCCGTTTGATTTCGACCTCCGAGAGGCCGCGTTCAGGGTGGCGGTACTGACAAGCGAAACCGATGCGCGCAAGCGTCATGACTCTATCCAGGTTGACGTCATTGCCGTCAGACCACCGGCAGCGTCACTCGTCCTGCGCAGTGTTCGATGAATTTCGGGCCGCTGGCTTAACGAACGTCACGGACCTTCCTGAGCTCGCCGTCTGGTGACCGGTGTCGCTCTGCTGGCGGTGCTGCCCGGACGGCAGGCGCAGACAACTGCGCGTTGGAGCGGGAACCGGGGTTCAGGTTGCACAACGAGCAAGGCAAGTGGCCACTCTCTGGTTGTGCTGAGCCCCCGTCCGGGCGTAGCATTGATAATAATTCCCATTTGATATAATCCAATCGCTGCCTCTTGCCGGAACGCCCTCGAATGTCTTCTTCCCTCGATATCGGCACGCTGTATCAAGCGCACCATGGCTGGATCCGCAATCTGTTCCGACGCAAATTGGGCAATGCCCACGATGCTGCTGAGCTGGCCCATGACGTATTCGTGCGTCTGCTCAACAATCCGCGCAGCTTCCCTGACGATGCAGACGCCAAAGCCTGGCTAGGGGCGTTATCGCGCAATATGTGCGTGGATTTCTGGCGCCGCCGTCGGGTTGAACAGGCCTGGTTGGAAGTACTGGCCGAGCGCCCACAAGCCTATGCTCCCAGTGAAGAACACCGGGCCGTGGTGTTCGAAGCACTGCTGCAGGTGCAGGCCTTGCTGGAAAAACTGCCGCCAAACGTGGCCGAGGCATTTCTGCTCGCACAGTTGCATGGCCTGGGCTATCGAGAAATCGGTGAGCGACTGGGGGTCAGCGAACGCACTGTCGGCAGCTATATGGCCAAGGCAATGTTCCACTGCGCCCTGCTGGAAGCTGAACTGGCCGCAGCACTGGATGGTGACTGATGCAGGCAGCGATTGATCACCAGGCGTTGCAGCAGGCTGCCGAGTGGTATGCGCAACTGACCGGTACCCCTGACGACCAGGCCTTGCAACAGGCATGGCGACAATGGCTGGCTGACGACCAAGCGCATCGCCAGGCTTGGCGCTTCGTTGAGCAGGTCAGTCAGCGCTTTGCCCCGTTGCAGCAGGACGTCGAGCAGGCCGATCAAACCCTGAGCCGTTTACGCCATGGCGATCAGTCGCGGCGCCGAATACTGCGCGGCCTGGCGGGGCTGTCTGGCCTTGGCGTGTTGGGCTGGTTGAGCTGGCAAGGCAACGCACGGGACACTTGGCAGGCCTGGCAAGCCGACTACCGGACCGGCACCGCAGAGATCCGCGAGCAGCAACTGGCCGACGGCAGCCGGATCTGGCTCAACAGCGGTAGTGCCCTGGATGTGCGCTTCGACGACCAGCAGCGCGGCTTGTACCTGTACAGCGGCGAAGTGTTGATCAGCACCGGCCACGACCGGCGTCCACTGCGTGTGTACACCGCCCAAGGCAGTCTGCAACCGTTGGGCACCCGTTTCAGCGTGCTGCGCGAAGAGCGACAGACCCGCCTCTGTGTGTTCGAAGGCCGGGTGCTGGCACGCTGCGCCGACTCACAGCAACAACAGGAAGTGACGGCTGGTCTGTCCCTGAGCTTCGATGCCCAGACCCTGAGCGCGCAGACTCCCGCGCTGGCGACACGCGAGAGCTGGAGCCGCAACGTGCTGCTGACCAGCGGCATGGACCTGGGCAGTTTCATCGCTGAGTTGGGTCGCCACCGGCATGGTTACCTCGGCATCGCCCCGCAGGTCGCTCATCTGAACATCATGGGCGCCTATCCACTGCATGACACCGACCTGGCACTGGACATGCTGGCCAAGACCTTGCCGGTGCGCATCCAGCGTCGCATGCCATGGTGGGTGAGTGTCGAGCCGCTTTGAAAAGGGCCACGGCAAAAAAGATTCACTGACGACTTCCGGTTTTTTTCGCTCATCCGATTACTTCCGGCACTTCTGCTCAGTGACTCTTTTCAAGGAACCCCCGATGCTGTCCAGTTTCCGTGTTCATCCGCTTGCCCTGGCCGTGTTGCTGGCCGCTCCAGTCACCCTGCTGCTGCACGATCGCGCCCAGGCCCAGGAACAAGTGCAACTGCGCACCTTCACCCTTGAAGCCGGGCCGCTCAATATGCGGCTGACCGAGTTTGCCAGCATTGCCGGCATCTATCTGAGCGGCGACCCGCAACTCACCGTCGGCAAGACCAGCCACCCGGTGCAAGGCCGCTATGCGCCGGCGCAGGCACTGCAGATTCTGCTGACCGGTACCGGGCTGCAAAGCGTATCGCTGGGCGAAGGCAGTTACGGACTGGTCAAAAGTGAAGCCGCGGCCAATGCCGTGGCCTTGGCGGCCACCAGAGTTTCCTCCTCATCGGTCGAGTCAGCCTGGGGACCAGTGGACGGTATTGTCGCCAAGCGCAGCGCCACTGGCAGCAAGACTGATACCGCATTGAGCGAAATCCCGCAGACCATCAACGTGGTCACCCAGGACGAAATCAAACTGCGCGGTTCGAAATCAGTCACCGAGGCTTTGCGTTATACCCCGGGCATAAATGGTGGCGGCTTCCCGTCACGGGTGAAGATTTTCGACGAGCCTGCTTCCCGGGGCTTTTCACCGACACCGCTGTATCTGGATGGGCTGCACCTGCCCTATGGCGGCGGCAGCACCGGTGGTGCATTGCAGATCGACCCGTACACTCTGGAGCGGATCGAGGTTCTCAAGGGCCCGGCGTCAGTACTTTACGGACAGAACCAGCCTGGCGGGATCGTCAACATGGTCAGCAAGCGTCCCACCGCCACGCCGCTGCACGAAATCGTGCTGGGCGGCGGTAGTTGGGATCGCAAGTACGGTGCGTTCGACGTCAGTGCCCCTCTGGATGATCAGGGCGAGTTTCTCTACCGGTTGACCGGGGTGGTCAATGACAGCCAGTCATCCATCGACTATGCCGACCAGAATCGAATGCTGCTGGCCCCCAGCCTGACCTGGTTGCCCAGCGAGCGCACCAGCCTGACCCTGTTCGCCCAGTACCAAAAAGATCGGGGCACACCTGAAGCGCAAGGCTTGCCGGCTTACGGCACGCTATACAGCACACCACAGGGCCGGATCAGTCGCTCGCTGTTCATTGGCGAGCCGGGGGTGAACAAATACGACCGCGAGCAGTTCGTGGTTGGCTATGAGATCGCCCATGACCTCAATGAGGTCTGGACCCTCAAGCAGAATGCGCGCTATGCCTATGTCGATGACCGCTACACGGCCCCGCTGCACGGCTATGCCTTCCCGACCAACCCGGTCACCGGCCTGAACGACCGTAGCTATCAAACCCGTTATGGCGTGGACTGGGCGCAACAAAACAAGGTCTATGGCATCGATAGCATTGCCCAGGCGAAGTTTCGCACCGCCGGGATCGACCATACGCTGTTGTTGGGCGTGGATCATTACCACTTCAATTCGCAGTTCCTCGGCCGCTATGACCGCAGCGCCATCGGCATCGACCTGTACAACCCGGTGTACGGTAACTCGATCAACTTCACCAGTCCGTATCGCTGGGACAACACCATCACCCAGACCGGCCTGTACATTCAGGACCAGCTTCACTGGAATAACTGGTTCCTGACCCTCGGCGGCCGTTATGACTTTGCCGAAACCGATAACAAGGCACCACTGAGCGGCACCCACAGCAATATCAAGGACGAGAAATTCACTGGGCGTGCCGGTCTGGGTTATCAATTTGAAAACGGCCTGACTCCGTACATCAGCTATGCCGAATCATTCCTGCCGCAGACCGGCACCAACGCTGCTGGCAGCCCATTTGAACCGACCGTCGGCGAGCAGATCGAAGTCGGGCTCAAATATGAGCCGACAGCCATTGATGGCTTTATCCAGCTGTCGGCTTACCAGATTGACCAGAAAAATGTCCTGACCACCGACTTGGTCAACATTGGTTTCAGCACCCAGAGCGGGGCCGTGCGCTCAAGAGGTATCGAGCTGGAAGGCAAAGTCAATGTGACCCGTAACCTGCGCCTGACCGGTTCGGTCGCTCGCAACCAGTCCAAATGGCGCAGCGTGAACGATGGCCGCGAAGGGCGCACCCAGGCAGGCAACCCGCCACTGACCGCTTCAGCCTGGGTCGATTATCACTTCGATACCAGCCTGCTGGCCGGACTGGGCCTGGGCTTGGGAGCACGCTATGCAAGAGGCAGCTACGGCTCGGACTACCCTGGCAGTACCTTCCAGATTCCGTCCTATACCGTCTACGACGCAATGGTCTCCTACGATCTTGAGAAGTCGCCGCTGCACATCAACGGGGTGGCCGTAAGACTCAATCTGGAAAACCTGACCAACGATAAATACGTCGCCAGTTGCGGCAGTGATCTTGATTGCTACTACGGCGAGAGCCGCACCTTGACTGCTGATGTGACTTACAACTGGTGATCGCAAGAGACCAATCTACCGTGTGGAGGTCGATTTATCCGCGAAGCTCTTTCGCCGCTGAAGCGGCTCGGGATGAGCCGCTCCTTGGCCACCCACTCAAACCACAAACTTGCCCACCAGCGTATTGAGTTGCACCGCCAGACGTGACAGTTCCTGGCTGGCGTCGGAGGTCTGGCTGGCGGCCTGGGCGCTGCGCAATGAGATATCGCGGATGCTGACCAGGTTTTGGTCCACCGAGCGGGCGACCTGGGCCTGTTGTTCCGAGGCGCTGGCGATCAGCAGGTTGCGTTCGTTGATGTCGCTGATCGCTTCGGCAATCTGCTCGATGGCTTCGCCGGCCTGGTTGGCGCTGGCCAGGGTGTCGCTGGCTTCGGTGTCGCTGCGACGCATGGAGCTGACGGCGGCTTCGGAGTTGCTGCGGATCTCGGCGATCATCTTCTCGATTTCCTGGGTCGAGAGCTGGGTGCGATGGGCCAGGGCCCGGACTTCATCAGCGACCACGGCAAACCCCCTGCCCTGCTCGCCGGCCCGCGCCGCCTCGATGGCGGCATTGAGCGCCAGCAGGTTGGTCTGTTCGGCAATGGTGCGGATCACATCCAGCACCTTGGCGATGTCCTGGCTCTTCTGCGCCAGGTCTTCGACGTCGTTGCGGGTCTGGCGCACGCTGTCGCTCAGGCGCTTGATGGAGGTGATGGTGGTAGTGACCTTGCTCTGGCCCAGCACCGCCGACTGTTCGGAGCGCTGGCTGGACTGCGAGGTTGACGAGGCATTGCGTGCCACTTCCTCGACAGCTGCGGTCATTTCGTTTACCGCCGTGGCCGCCTGGTCGGTCTCCAGGCTCTGCTGCTGGGCACTGGCAGTGGTTTCGTGGGTGATGGCGCTGAGTTGCTCGGCGGCGCTGCTCAGTTGTGAGGATGACTGGCCAATCAGGTCAATCATCGAACGCAGGTTGTCACGCATCGCCCGTGTCGCTGTTTCCAGCCCCGTGAGTTCATCGGCGCCCTGCACATCGATGTCAGCGCGCAGGTTGCCGCTGGCGATCTGTTCGGTGGCGCTGAGCAGGGCACGCACCGGGCGCACAATGCTGTTGCTGAACAGTCGCGCAATCAGCACCGTCAACACCAGTGCCAGCGCGCTTAAAGAACCGATCAGGTAGACGCTGAAGGTCTGTATATCATGCGCTTCGAGGCTGGAGGCATCGGCTCCGCGCTCGTTGATCTCGATCAGCTTTTCCACGCTGGCCTGCAACTCGGAGGCGACCGGCTTGGAGCCAAGCACAATCATCGCCCCAAGCTCCTTCACACTGGCGGTGGCACCGACTGCCACAAGCTTGTCGATCTCGCGTATGTAGGCATCAACATAGGCACTGAGCTGCTCGTACAGACGCCGCTCATCATCGGAAGACACCATAGCGGCATAGGCCTGGGTTTCAGTCTTGAGCTGGCTGCGCAGTTTGTCGAGTGTCGCCAGCGAAACGGCGCTCATGCGCTGGTCATCCATGGCGAAGCGCCGCGCATCGACCCGATACAACAGCGCTGCTGCCTGGATCTTGCCGGCCTGGCGGACACTGGGCAACCAGTTCTCATGCAGAGAGACCACCACCCCGTCGATGTTGCGCAACTGCCAGATCGCACTGATGCCGATGACCAGCAACAGCAAGCAGATGCAACCAAAGGCCAGGATGGTACGGGTGCCAAGCAACAGATTTCGTGTATTCATGGGTAGCCCCTTCAGACAGAGCCAAGCAATCCCTGGCCTGGAATGACTGGGTTGATATCATCTGGTTATTTTTTCCGCAGACGCATGGGCACTGCGGTTTGAATCAATACAGAATGCTCACGCCCGTGCCGTGAGGCAGGCCCTCAGCCCTCCCTGTTCACGGTTCTTCAGGTCAATGCTGCCCTGCAGTCGTTGGGCGATGGCCTGAACAATGGCCAGACCCAGCCCTACCCCCTCCTCGTTGCCGTGACTGTAGAAACGCTCGAACAGTCGCGTTTGTTGCTCATCGCTGATGCCGGGTCCCTGGTCTTCAACCAGCAACGCGAACGAAGCCTCATGCAACTGCAGTGACACCGCTACATGACCTCCCGGCGGGGAAAACTTCACAGCGTTGGAAACCAGGTTTTGCAGTGCGATGCTCAGCAGCGAAATGTCTGTATTGACCGTACGGTGTGACACCTCGCACTGGAACGACAATTCGAGGCCCTGACCGATAACCCAGGGCGTCAACTGGGCAATGGCATTGCGGGTAGCATCGACCACATCCACCGGTGCCAGATTGATCGGTGCATTAGGCTCCAGACGGGCGATGGTCAGCAGTTGGTTGACCAGCCGGGTGGTGCGATCAACGCCCACCACCAGATAGTCCAGTGATTTACGCTTCTCCTGCTCGCTGGAGGCTTCCATCAGGTTCTGGGCATGGACCTTGAGCACCGCCAGCGGAGTACGCATTTCATGTGCGGCATCGGCGATAAAACGCCGCTCACGGTGCAGCAGTTCCTGGACCTGAGACAGCAGGCGGTTCAGCGCCGCCTGCATGGGTTCGAGTTCTGTTGGCAACGGCGCCAGGCTCAGCGGCTCCAGCGAGCCAGGAGTACGATTGCGCAAGATACGGGCAAGGTCATCGAGCGGTTTTAGGCCCACACCTATCGCCATCCAGACCACCACCAGCAGGATCAGGCTGCCAAGCAGGTTGGGCAGCACGGTGTGGTGGACGATACGGCCGACCAGATCAGCCCTGACGTCATCGCGCTCGCCGACCCAAATGCTGAAGCCGTGCTCTTGGTCATTCAGTACAAAAGCCCGCCACTGCCGCCCTCGCGGGTCGGTGATCGCGCTGAACCCCGGGGTTTTGAGGGGCTGGTCAAAAATCGGCGCGCTGGCGGTATGCACCAGCACCCGGCCGTCACTGCTCCATACCTGAAACGCCATCTTGCTTTCGTAAGGGTGCCCACCGGCACGTGGGTCTATGTGTTGCAACGCATTATTGAAGGCCTGGTAAAGCTGCTCATGCTCACCCGAAGCCAGAGGCATGCTCATCACGCCCTGTAGCAGGCGCGCATTACGTGCCAACTGAGCGTCATAGACTTCCGCGATCTCGTGATTGCTGTCATGCACGTTAAATAGCGTGAGCACCAGCAAGCCCACCAATAACAGGCCGATGATCAGCGTCAGAGTCCGGCGTCTGATCGACCTCACGGGCAAACCTCGACCATGTAACCTACGCCGCGAATGGTGCGGATCAGATCACTGAAAAACTTCTTGCGCAGGTTATGGATGTGGACCTCAAGGGTGTTGCTCTCCGCCTCCTCGTTCCAGCCATACAGCAACTGCATGAGGCGCTCACGGGTCATCACCCGGCCGGCCGGTGACAGCAGTTCATACAGCAATTGATACTCTTTAGGGGTCAGCGAGACCGCTTCACCGTCGAGTGTCACGCGCTGGTTGCCAGGGTTCAGGGTAATGCCGCGGTGCTCAATCACCACCTGAGCCCGCCCGGCGCTGCGACGTAGCAAAGCACGCAGACGGGCTTTAAGCTCGGCCAGGTCGAAGGGTTTGATCAGGTAGTCGTCGGCACCGGCATCCAGCCCGGCGATGCGGTCCCCGGTCGCATCTCTGGCAGTAAGGATCAGCACCGGCAGCGTCGAGCCGGTCGCCCGCAGTTTCGCCAACACCTGCAGGCCGTCCAGACGAGGCAAACCCAGGTCCAGCACAGCCAGATCGAAAGTCTCACTGAGCAGCGCATGCAAGGCGCTGGCGCCGTCCTTGATCCAGTCAACGGTATAGCCGTCACGCAACAGGGCTTGATGGATACCGTCACCCAGTGCGGTATCGTCTTCGATCAACAGCAGCCGCATGCGTATTCCTTATTTGAGTTTTTTGTCGATATCAGCCTGCAGTTGCCGGATGTCTTCACGTCGTCCGGCATCAGCCACCTCCCGGCCCGGCCTTGCAGGCGCCTGCAAGGCTTTATTCAAGGCCTCACGGGCTTGAGCATAGCGTCCCAGGCGATACAGGTGGTCTCCCCAAAAGTACAGGGTATCGATGCCTTGAGGATTGATCCGTAGCGCCTCTGCCAGCAATTGCCCGGCCTTTTCGGCATCACCGAACCCGATCGGCCAGCCCGGCACACGGTCATACAAGGCGGCCAGGCTGGTGTACGCCGAGCCTTGCAAGGCGTCAGGGTCAATCGCCAACGCCTTCTCGAAATCCTGACGGGCCAGTTTCGCTTTACCCAGTGCGCCTAAGCCGCCTTGGGCGCCGGCCCAACTGCTGTGCACAATCCCCGACCAAATCCACGCTTCGGCCGCCGCTGGCCGTTCCTTGGTAAAGCGCTCGGTTTGCCCGGACAGACGCTCAAACGCTGCTGCACGCTGCCCTTGTACAAGCTGATACTGGATGTTGGCCCACTCGTTCTGAATGCCGGCAAGCCGCTGTTGATCGGCGTTATCCAGCGCCAGGGCCGGCAGGCTGAGCAGACAGCCCAGTGCGATAAACAAATGTTTCATGGTCAAGGCCGCTCGTGTTGGCTTTGAGAACTGTATTGGCGGATCAACGGCAAGTGCTTACGCAGTCCGCGGTCGACCAGCATCGGCAGCAGGTTGTTGAGCCGCACGAACAACCGCTCTGGCCAGCCCAGATACAGCTCGTTACGGTCACCGATAATGGCGTGAAGCACTGCACCGGCCACGTGTGCGGGTTCGTCCACCTGACTGTTCAGGGCCGCATTGAGTGCTTGCGCTGCCGAGCTGTTCATCGCGGTTCGGGTCGCCCGCGGCGCCACATAAAGTACCCGGCAACGCGAGTCGGCCAGTTCACGGCGCAACGCTTCGGAAAAACCGCGCAGACCAAACTTGCTTGCACAGTAAGCGGTATAGCCGGCATAACCGATTGACCCATACGTCGAACCGACGTTGACGATCATCGCGCTGTCAGCCTGCTTGAGCATCGGCAGCAGTTGCCGGGCCAACAACATCGGCGCCAGCAGGTTAAGTTGCAGCATGGACTCAATGTCCTGTTCAGGCAGTTGCTCAAGCATTGAAAAGTGATTGCTGCCGGCAGCATTGACCAACAAATTGAAACCTTGCAGGCGCTGGGCCTCAGCGACCACTTGCTGACGCCCCGCAGCGTTGCACAGGTCGGCCGCGAGCCACGACAAGCGATCCGGATACAGCGCCAGCAAAGGGCCAAGTGCCTGCCCTTGCCGCGATACGGCCACCACTTGGGCGCCTTGGGCGCACAGCGCTGCCACTATTTGCAAACCGATGCCACCGCTGGCCCCGGTAACGATGACCCTGGCGTCATGCAGCTGCATGGCAGGCCCCGGCGGCCCGAGCGGGCTCGACTGGCAACGAATCAAACATGGCGGTGTACAGTCGGTAGACCACCCGCGAAGCGTGAATCACCGCCTCTTGATCTTCAGGTGCGGTCAAACGGTCCATGAGCTGGCGGTAGGTGTCCATATGGCCGATATCCAGGCTGCCATGGGACTGCAAATAACTGAACGCGGTCTCAGGCAGCCCCAGACGAGCCTTGATGGCACCGGCAGCATGGGTAGCCAGAGCAATGCTGGTGCCCTCCAGCACATTGACCATGCCGAACAGACCGACCGGATTGCCCCGGGCAATCAGGTCGTACAGGTAGGCGACCATCAACTCAATCGGCAGCCCTGGCATTGCGTCACGTACAGCGTCGGCATCAGCGCCACATGCACGCAAGTCGTTGAGGATCCATTGCTCATGACCGTACTCCTCTTCGATGTATTCACAGACCGCACCGCGTAGCCATTCCAGCCGGGCAGGCAGACGGGCACCACAGGCCATCATCAGCGGTACGGTATGGCGGACATGGTGGAAAGCCTGGGCCAGAAACGCCTGATAACTCTCCAGGCTGACCTCGCCGGCCAGCGCCTGGCGAATGATCGGCAGGTTAAACAGCGCGTCACGATCCGTTTGCGTAGCGGCTTGCAACTGTTGGAAAAAACTCATGATGCGATGTCCTCGGCAGATGAATGGGCGCTGAACACATAGTGGTAGTGATAAAGAATGGCGTCGCGGCATGGCCGGCCATTGGCCGTCAGCATCGCGTTGTCAGTGCTGAACGGCTGATGCAACCGGGTCCAGCCATGCACTTGGGCATAACCGGGCAAGGCCAGGTTCGCCTGCTCGACCGCTTCCTGAAGCTGTGCGTCGCTGGTGGCCGGATGACGAGGCCAGAGCAGCGCATGATTGCGCGGCAACGCCTCGCCATAGACAAACGCCTGAGCAATCAGCGGACCTTGGGTCAGTTGCGCCTCGATCCATTCCGGATTGACGTTGCGCCCGAAACTGGTGATGAACTGGTTTTTCTTGCGGCCCTTGATAAACAGGTAGCCGTCCGCATCGAAGTAACCAAGGTCACCAGTGGGCCACCACTGGTCGGGGGCACTGGGTTCATCCAGATAACCAAGCATGGCCCGGTTGCGCACCAGCACTTCGCCGTCCTCACCCAGGCGCAGTTGCACGTGTGCCAAAGGCTGACCGACGCTGCCCGGCCGCTGGGCACCGGGCCGATTGAGCGCGACCACCGATGCGCACTCAGACAACCCATACCCTTCATAGACCGGCAGGCCCACGTCACGGGCGCGTTGCAACAGTGGCTCGCTGACCCGTGCACCGCCTACTGCAAGGAAGCTGAACCCGGCCGGGTTCAAATAACCCTGCTCGGCGGCGCTAACCAGCACCTGGAGTAACTGCGGCACCAGGATCAAGCTATCGGGCTGGCGCCGGGCCAAAACGCCCAACAGGGTCGTGAGATTCACTGCGCTGGCGCCCTGGATGCCCAGACTGCCTTGCGAGGGCAAGCTGACGGTTGCGCCGGCATAAAGGGCGGCGTAGCAGCCGATGTTTTCCAGTAGCACCGCCAGCGGCAGCAAGGCCATATGATGGGTCGGTGCGCTGGCCTGGCTGGCAGCTACCAGCGCCAGCGCCACCTCGACAATACCGGCTGCGCTCAGGCACACCCCCTTGGGCGCACCGGTCGAGCCGGAGGTATAAGTCAGCTTGGCCGTACCGGGCGGCAGCCTTGTAGCATTGACCTCACGAATCCAGAACAACCCGGCCTGCTGATAGCCCGCGTCAATCAATTCATGCTCATGCGGCCTGTCAGCCAGAACGATTTGCACCTGGCTCTGTTGCAGACAATGCTGGCGCTGGGCGGCACTGAAGAACGGCGGCAGGATAACGCAGGGAATCTCTTCTAACAGCGCTGCCAGGTCCCAGATCAGCGCGTTGGCTGTATTGTCCAGGGCCAGGGCGATGGAATTGGCCTGCACGTCACGCAGCAACTCGCGGCGCAGTTCGATTTCAGCGTACAGCGAGGCATAGTCGATACGCAGTTCGTCGCCCCAGACGGCCGTGGTATAGGGACGCTCGGCGGCATGCTCAAGCAGCCGGTCACTGAAAACCTTTAGTTCAGGCGACATGGCTGTGGACCTGTGAAAGAGGGGGTAAGCCGAACCGCTCGAAAAGCCCCAGACGGGTCAGGTGAGCGAAACCGGTGCGGATGTTGCCGATGTGGACACTGGGCCGGGTCTGGTAGTAGCGGCCCCACTCATGGCGCTGCTCACCCAGCCGCATCGGGTCGGCAAGGCACAGCGTGACGGGGCGCAACCCCAATCGATTGAAACTGTTGACCAGGCCGACATTACCGGTGAAAACCACCCATTCCAGCCCTCGCCGGGCCAACAGCCAGGTCACGGTGATGATGCACAGGCGCGCACTGCCGATATTGCTGGCGGCCAGATTGCCGACTTCAACGATGACCCTGCGCGGCACCTCGCCACCGGCTACACCGGCGGCCAGTTGCTCTATGGGGTTATCCAGATAGTGTTCGAGAAACAGCGTGTCGTGCTCGGCCAGCCGTATACCAGCGGTTGCGCACAGGCCATCGTCAGCCCCGCGCAACGCCCACAGCTCGGGCATGAACAGTCGGACCTCAGCGCCATGTGCCTCGAGAAAGCGATCCTGGATATAGCGCTCGGCTTCGCCTCGTACAATGTCGCCCGGCAAGTGCTGCTCAAGCCTTAACGGCGTACTGCCGGCATGACCGAACCACAAGGGCACGGAAAATTTCCACTCAAGTGTTGGCATCAGCTATCACCTCCCCAGCCGGTGTGTGGAGAGGAGTATCGACAGTGAGTCTTAAGAAAGTCTGAAGATGCGCAACAGTCTGATTTCACCCTGCGCCAGGCAAAACCGACGAAACCGGCCCGCGCTGGCAGCATCAGCGCTTATCGCAGGGATGCAATCTGCTCCTTGATCCGGTCACAGGTGCTGTCCCACGACATGCCCTGCAACGCACGGTCAGCCAACGCCTGGAGCCGCGCAGGCTGGCGGGTCAGATCCAGCGCCAGGCCGATGGCTTCGATAAACGCCTGCGGGGTGGCAGCGATGCTCACCACGCCGCTGTCGGCGTAGCACTCAACCACATCATGGATGGGCGTGGACACCACCGGGCGCCCACCGGCGAGGTATTCCAAGGGTTGAGTCGGGCTGATGTAGCGTGTCGATTCATTGATGGCAAACGGCATCAGCGCCACATCCCAACCTGACAGATAGGCCGGCAGCGTCTGGTAGTCGCGCGGCCCCAGGTAATGCAGGTTGGGCTGACGTGGCAGGCTCGCGGGGTCGATCCTGGCCACCGGCCCGATCAGGATGATCTGCCATAGCGGCCGACGCATGGCCAGCTCGCGCAACAGCACGAGGTCCAGTTGCTCATCGAGCACGCCGAAAAACCCCAGCCGCGGTCGGCCGATATCAGCCTGATCGGCAGGCTCGGCCTGGGCCAGGCGGGCATGGGCAAAATGCGCGATGTCGACGCTGCCGGGCATCAGGTGCACGTTGTCATGCCGCTCACGCCGCGACTCCCAGAGGCTGAGCCCGCCGGTAAACACCACATCGGCGCGCTCCAGCAGTTGTCGCTCCAGCTCCGCCAGGGCCGGCGGGGCATGGCGCAGCGCCGCCAGTTCGTCCATGCAATCGAAGACCACCACCTGGCCGCCCAGATGCCGGGTAAATCGCAGCCCCATGGGGGTGAAGTACCACAACAGCAGGGGCGCTTGGTGATGCTGCGCCAGCCAGCCATCAAGCAGTTGCCGTTGCAGGCTGATGATGCGCTGCTCGCCCAGGTCCTGCGGCAACCATGGCACCAGCACCGTGATACCGCCAGCCACCTCACGCACCTCCAGATGCGGTTCCGGTCGCTCGTCGAACAACGGCTCTTCGAAGAACCACACCTCGTAGTCAGTGGCCAGCCGCGACATCAACTGTTGCGGTCGCTGCCAGACAAAGTCCCAGCGCAGGTGGCTCAGGCACAACAGCGTCGCTCGCGGCTGGACGGCGGGTGCTGGGCTGAACTGGATGGGCGCAGGGTCGGGTGGTCCGGGCGGTTGGTCAGGTTTCATGTGAGTGTCCTCAGTGCAACGACCGAGCGCCCGTCAGTTCTGCAGTGACGGGCACTCGGCTGCTTGCCAGGCAAGGACCGGGACCACTGAAACTCCGCCTTGTATGGAGTTGGAACACTGCTGGCGGGTGGCGTTCAGGAGATCGCACCAGCATCCGATGAAGGGCCATGCCCGCCGGCAATCACCGCCATCGCCTCGATTTCCACCAGCATGCCGTCCAATGCCAGGCGCGGCACCGGAATCAGTGTGCAGGCCGGTTTCATAGCCGCCCCCCAGGCCTGACCGATGGCCGCCACCCACTCACCCAACCGCTGCTGGCTGTGATCGACAATCAGCAGGGTCAGCTTGAACACATCGTTGAAGTCCGCACCTTGGGCCTGCAAGGCGATACGGACATTGGCCAGCGCCTGACGAGCCTGGGCGGCGAAGCTGTCGGCCAATAGGCCCTGACTGTCTTCACCGCCCTGCCCGGCCAGAAACACAAAGCGTGCCGGGGTTTCGACCCGTGCGCCATGGGAATAGCCGTTACCGGTGGGGTCGTAGAGGCCTTGCGGGTTGAACAGTTCGAATGCAGCGCGATGGCTCATGGGGCAGCTCCTGGTGTGAAGGAGCGCGAGTATCAGACCTTGAGTTAAGTCGAGGTCAAGCACTCGCCACGCGCACTACAGTGACCAGCGGCAGGTCAGTTCGCCAGACCATCAGTGTCCGGCACCACCGGCTGCAACTGATCGAGCAGATCATGGACCATTTTGCGCGCATGGCCGATCAGGTGCATGCTGCCCATGGCCAGATCCCGAGGTTGGCCCTGCAGGTTATCGGCACATTCATAGGCAATCGCGGTGGCGCAACGCAGCACGTCATAGACCTGGCTGAGCTGCATTTCGAAGTGGTTGAGATCGTGCCCCGCAATGGGCACGGGACTGGAAGTCGGTGGATCGGGAACGAGTTTTTTGGTCATGGTGCAACCCCTATTGATGGATAAAAAGTCACCGCCAAGGCCGCGGCCAAGCGGATGGGTGGCAACTGCACAAGGGTTGGCCGACCGGTCAATAGGTAACCCGGCACACCCGAAGGTGTCCCTCGCGCAGTTGCCATGAAGCTGCACCGTAAACGATATTCACGGTGCGGTTTCCGACATGCTGCGCCTATTGATTGTGTGATCGGGCGGCCAAGCCCTGCCGCTGAAAGCAGCGACGCGAGGCAGCCTAGACAGCCCGGAGCACAGGCGCAAGCGGTCAGGATTTTCTCGGAAATTTCCTTCAAGAGAAAGAGAGGCATCTTGCAATCAGGCGGATTTTCGAGCCAGAAACCGGCCTTTTTGCCATCACCAAAGCCTGCCCGCATAGCCGTCACAAAGCCATGGCCGCTGGCCTTCAACGTGGTATAGGATGCCCGCCTGCTGACAAGTTACCCGTCAGAGATACTCGCTCAACGAGCCAGACCGGCAGCTCATAAGGCCCGTCAATCCATCGCTATTCGGGGAAGTACTTGTCTGAACAACTGGCGCTGTTGCAGCGGGTCATGGCTGGGTTCAGGACCCGCCGTTAAATCATGACTGGCGGACTGACCACGAGCGATGTTGCGGGCTTGCTGAAACATCGTCTGGTCTGCGACAAATCGACCGGGAATTTACAATATGCAACCGACCCACCAAGGCAGCTGCCTGTGCGGTGCCATCCACTACCAGCTATCAGCGCCGTTCAAAGCCTTGAGTCACTGCCACTGCACGCAATGCCAGAAAGCTCATGGCGCGGCGTTCGCCAGCTATGCCAGCGTGGCGCGCAGTGCCTTGCTGATTGACCGGGGTGGCCACCTGCTTGCCACTTACCCATCATCGACAACAGTGGCCCGGCAGTTCTGCTCACAGTGTGGTTCGACGCTGTTCTGGAGCAACAGCGGCGGGCAGTTCGCAGACTGGGTCAGTGTAGCGGTGGCTACTCTGGATACGCCTCTGGAGGCTCACAAGGCGAAACACCTTTGGGTCGAGTCGCGGCCGCAGTGGCATCACACCACTGAGCTGGCGCAGCAGCCATGAGACAAAACGGCTGGGTTACGGTCAGTTGCTCAATTCAGAGCGTCCAGAGTATCCCGCTGGCCTTGGCCCGCTCATGGCACAGCACCAGCACCTCACGGCGCTGGTGGTTGCTCATGCGGCTCCAACCGGTGATTTCCTGGACGCTGCGCTGACAGCCGGTACAGATGTCGTTGTCATCCAGTGCACAGATGCTCACGCAGGGTGAACGCACCGGTTTCTCGGCAGGGGCTTCAGTATTCATCTTCATCCTGCAGCGCCAGATCACTGGCGTAACGCTGCGCATTGTGCACATAGTGGGCGGCGCTGGCTTCGAGCATGCTCTTCTGCGCATCGGTCAGCTCGCGCACCACCTTGCCCGGCGAGCCCATGACCAGCGAGCCGTCCGGAATGACCTTGCCTTCGCCTATCAATGAATTGGCGCCGATGATGCAGTGCTTGCCGATCTTCGCGCCGTTGAGGATCACCGCGTTGATGCCGATCAGGCTGTAATCGTCGACCGAACAGCCATGCAACATGGCGTTATGGCCGATGGTCACGCCCTTGCCGATGGTCAACGGCCAGCCCTTGTCGGTGTGCATCACCGTGCCGTCCTGGACGTTGCTATCTTCACCGATATGGATCAGTTCGTTGTCACCGCGCAACACCGCGCCGAACCAGACGCTGGCGTTCTTTTCCAGGCGTACATGGCCGATCAGCGTGGCGTTGGGCGCGCTCCAGCTTTCAGGGTGAGTCTGCACACGGGCAGATCCCAGGCGGTATTTCATGGCAGGTCCTCAGGCGTTCTTGTAATAGGCGGTTCAGGAACCGGACAGCCGCGGCGGACGTTGCAGGCTGATATTGGCGTCGTACAGCACGTTGATCAGCTCGACGATCATGATCGCGGTCAGGCCCCAGATCTTGTACTCGCCATAACGATAGCTGGGTACGTACCAACTGCGGCCCTGATAGTCGATGCGGTGGGTGTGTTCGCGCACGTCCTGGCGGAAGAATTCCAGCGGCACGCTGAACACCGCTGCGATTTCACCGTCATTGGGCTGGTATTCGACAAAATCCGGGATGATGCCCACATAGGGCGTGACTTTGATGCCGTAACGGGACACGACCGGGGTCAGCGGGCCTATCACCTCCACCAGCCCTGGTGGCAGGCCGATTTCTTCATCGGCTTCACG
The DNA here is from genome assembly GCF_024584215.1 of Pseudomonas sp. LJDD11. Lineage (NCBI taxonomy): Bacteria > Pseudomonadati > Pseudomonadota > Gammaproteobacteria > Pseudomonadales > Pseudomonadaceae > Pseudomonas > Pseudomonas sp. LJDD11. Next base: position 160,864 of record NZ_JANJFL010000002.1, on the reverse strand, counting down.
CAGGGCGGTGAACACCAGGTCAGGATCTTCCGGGTCGCGACGGCCACCGGGAAACGCCACTTCACCGCCGTGGGTCGACAAGCCACTGGCACGCAGGGTCAGCACCAGTTCCGGCTCGGCGCTACGGGTCACTGGTAACAGAACCGCCGCCTCAGGAAAGCGCTCATCGGTCTCCAGGACACCTGGCGTGTGACTGCCTACACGGCGAAGTAGCTCATCCAGCATGGGGAATCTCGATCGTGTTGTACCCGGCATCATGCACCAAAGCAGCGATGCGCCCAAGCCTTTGCAGGACTCTCTTCATAGCAACTGTGTATGAAAACTTGCTGACTGCCTGTACGAAAGGCCAAGATGAGCGTCGGCTTTCACTGATCGAACACCCATCATGAATTTCTGCAGTCACTGCGGCAAACCGGTCACATTGCGCATCCCCGAAGGCGACAGCCGCGCGCGCTATGTGTGTGACCATTGCCAGACCATTCATTATCAGAACCCCAACATCGTCGCTGGCTGCCTGGTGACTTCGGGCAGCAAGGTGCTGCTGTGCCGCCGCGCCATCGAGCCGCGCCTGGGCTACTGGACCTTACCGGCCGGGTTCATGGAAAACGGCGAGACCGTCGAGCAGGCCGCGCGCCGTGAAACCGTCGAAGAAGCCTGCGCCAGTGTGCAGCAGCTTTACCTGTACTCGATGATCGATGTACCGCACATCAATCAGGTGCATGTGTTCTACCGTGGTGAACTGGTCGGCGAGAGCTATGCCGCCGGGGTCGAGAGCCTGGAAGTGCGCTTGTTTGACGAAGCCGACATTCCGTGGGATGAGCTGGCTTTCATGACGGTCCGGCGTACCCTAGAATGGTTCTTCGCAGACCGGCGCGAACAGCTCTATCCTGTCCATAGTCAGGCGCTGCCCCCCTCTCGTCCTGTCCAATAATCCCAAGCCCGGCCCGCGAGCTGCGCGGCCTCAGGAAAACGTCAATGCGCTGGTTGTTCGCTGTAGTGTGCCTGTCGTTCGCATCCGCCTCCCAGGCGGCTTTCACCCAGACCATCGTGCCCAAGGGCAGCGAACAGAAGATCGTTGGCGAGAAGGTGATCAACACCGGCAAATTGTCAGAGCGACGCATCGATAAGGTGCTGGTGATCAAATCAACCCGGCAACTGCAGTTGATCAGTGACGGCGAAGCGTTGAAGACCTATCGCGTTTCGCTGGGCAAGAACCCCAAGGGCACCAAGCTGCAGGAAGGCGACAAACGTACCCCTGAGGGTTTCTACTGGCTCGACTGGCGCAAGCCGAGCAACAAGTACAACCTGTCGATGCACATTTCCTACCCCAATGCAGCTGACAGCGAACGCGCCCGCAAGGAGGGCGTCAAGCCCGGCAGCATGATCATGATTCATGGCACGCCCATCGATGAAGAATACCCGGAGTGGTATTTCCATACCCTGGACTGGACAGAAGGCTGCATTGCGCTGAAGAACAACGACATGCGCGAGGTGTGGGATCTGGTGAAGGACGGGACGCTGATCGAGATCAGGCCCTGAAGGGTAGCCTGTAGGAGTGGGCTTGCTCGCGAAAGCCATTTGCCAGGCACAACATGGGCTGCGTCTGGTCCGGCCCCTTCGCGACCAAGGTCGCTCCCACCGGTGATCGACGGTCAATCGTCAGAAGTCTTCCAGCCGCCAGACCTCATAGGCTGGCGTTTCATACGGGTGGCTGAGCTTGAGCGCAGCCACTGTCGCACCTATCAGCTCGTCGGCGACGACCAGCTCGACCTTCCATTCAGCAACCTGTTCGACCACCCCGCTCTGCCCGATGAACGGCTGACTGCCGTCCAGCGGGCGGAACTGGCCTGTGCCCAGCGTTTGCCAGGCACAGTGGTCGTAAGCGCCAATGCGCCCGCCGCCAGCGGCGAAGACTGCCGCCTTCACCGGCTCCAGATGACTGGCGGGCACGAAGAAGGCGAGCTTGTACACCGGCTCAGTTCACCCAGACGCGCGCGTTGCGGAACATGCGCATCAGCGCGCCGTCTTCGTTCCAGTCGTCAGGACGCCAGGAGTTCTGCACGGCACGGAAGACCCGCTCAGGGTGCGGCATCATGATGGTCACGCGACCGTCGCGAGTGGTCAGGCCGCCGATACCGCGTGGCGAACCGTTCGGGTTGGCCGGGTAGGCTTCGGTGGTCTTGCCATGGTTGTCGACATAACGCAGCGCCACGGTGCCGGACGCATCAGCCTGTTGCAGCGCATCGCTGCTGGCGAACTCCGCATGGCCTTCGCCGTGAGCAATGGCGATCGGCATGCGCGAACCGGCCATGCCCTGCAGGAAGATCGACGGCGACTCCTGGATCTGCACCAGCGCTACACGGGCTTCGAACTGCTCGGAGCGGTTACGCACAAAGTGCGGCCACAGCTCGCTGCCCGGAATCAGCTCGTGCAGATTGGAGAGCATCTGGCAGCCGTTGCACACCCCCAGGGTGAAGCTGTCGCTGCGCTCGAAGAAGCCCTGGAAGGCGTCACGGGCACGGGCGTTGAACAGCGCCGACTTGGCCCAGCCTTCACCGGCACCCAGCACGTCACCGTACGAGAAGCCACCGCAGGCCACCAGGCCCTTGAACTCGTTGAGGTCGACACGGCCAGCGAGGATATCGCTCATGTGCACGTCGATGGCGTTGAAGCCGGCGCGGTCGAAAGCGGCGGCCATCTCGACCTGCCCGTTGACGCCCTGCTCACGCAGCACGGCAACCTGTGGGCGCACACCGGTCTTGATGTAAGGCGCAGCGATGTCTTCGTTGACATCGAAGCCGAGCTTGACGTTCAGGCCCGGATTGTCTTCTTCGAGCAGCAGAGCGAATTCCTGGTCAGCGCACTCGGGGTTATCACGCAGACGCTGGATCTGGTAGCTGGTCTGCGCCCACTCGCGGTGCAGCGCGTGGCGCTGGCCGGTGAAGATCGCAGCGCCGTTGTAGCTGATCGACACGTCGTCGTTGTTGACCGGTTTGCCGATCACCGAAACGCAATCAGACAGGCCGGCAGCGCTGAACTGGGCCAGTACGCCCGCCGTGGAGTCCTGGCGAACCTGAATGACGGCGCCCAGTTCTTCGTTGAACAGGATGCCCTGCACTTCGCTGGCGTTGTCGGCCAGACCATCGAGCGACAGGTGCAGACCGCAGTGACCGGCAAAGGCCATCTCCAGCACAGTGGTCAGCAGGCCGCCATCGGAACGGTCGTGGTAAGCCAGCAGATGGTTATCAGCGTTCAGGCCCTGGATGACGGCAAAGAAGGCCTTGAGGTCTTCGGCGTCGTCCACGTCTGGCGCGCTGCTGCCCAGCTTGCCATGCACCTGAGCGAGGATCGAGCCGCCCATGCGGTTCTGGCCACGGCCCAGATCGATCAGGATCAGGTCGGTCTCGCCCTTGTCCATGCGCAGTTGCGGGGTCAGGGTCTGACGGATGTCGACCACTGGCGCGAAGCCGCTGACAATCAGCGACATCGGCGAGGTCACGCTCTTGTCGACGCCCTCGTCGCTCCAGCGGGTTTTCATCGACATGGAGTCTTTACCCACCGGAATGGTCAGGCCCAGCTCAGGGCACAGTTCCATGCCGACGGCTTTGACCGTGTCGTACAAGCGAGCGTCTTCACCCGGGTGACCGGCGGCGGACATCCAGTTGGCCGACAGTTTGATGTCGGACAGCCTGGCGATGCGCGAGGCGGCCAGGTTGGTCAGGGTTTCGCCGATGGCCATGCGGCCAGAGGCCGGGGCATCGAGCAGGGCCAGCGGCGTGCGCTCGCCCATGGCCATGGCTTCACCGGTGTTGACGTCGAAGCTGGTTGCAGTCACGGCGCAGTCGGCCACCGGCACTTGCCACGGACCGACCATCTGGTCACGGGCCACCAGGCCTGTGATGCTGCGGTCGCCGATGGTGATCAGGAAGCTCTTGCTGGCCACAGCCGGGTGGCGCAGTACGCGCTGCACGCTGTCGGCCAGGTCCAGGCTGCTGGGGTCGAAATCATCGCCCAGTTCGGCTTCACGCTGTACCGAACGGTGCATGCGTGGTGCCTTGCCCAGCAGCACCTCCAGTGGCATGTCCACCGGGCTGTTGCCGAAGTGGCTGTCGGTCACGGTCAGGTGTTGTTCTTCAGTCGCCTCACCGACGACCGCGAACGGGCAGCGCTCACGCTCACAGATGGCCTGGAAGCGCTCGAAGTTCTCGACGCTGACGGCCAGCACGTAACGTTCCTGGGATTCGTTGCTCCAGATTTCCAGCGGCGCCATGCCCGGCTCGTCGTTAGGCACGTTGCGCAGCTCGAAACGACCGCCACGGCCGCCGTCGTTGACCAGCTCCGGGAAAGCGTTGGACAGACCGCCGGCACCCACGTCGTGGATGAAAGCAATCGGGTTGGCGTCGCCCAGTTGCCAGCAGCGGTCGATGACCTCCTGGCAGCGGCGTTCCATTTCCGGGTTCTCACGTTGCACCGAGGCGAAGTCCAGATCAGCCGAGCTGCTGCCAGTGGCGACCGACGAAGCAGCGCCGCCGCCCAGGCCGATAAGCATGGCCGGGCCACCGAGCACGATCAGCTTGGCGCCGACCGTGATCTCGCCTTTCTGCACGTGATCTTCACGGATGTTGCCCAGACCACCGGCCAGCATGATCGGCTTGTGGTAACCGCGCACTTCGCTGCCGTGCGGGGTCTGGATGCTTTGTTCAAAGGTACGGAAATAGCCGGTCAGGGCCGGGCGACCGAACTCGTTGTTGAACGCCGCGCCACCGAGCGGGCCGTCAATCATGATGTCCAGTGCGGTAACAATGCGCTCAGGCTTGCCGTAAGCGACTTCCCATGGCTGTTCGAAGCCAGGGATGTGCAGGTTCGACACGGTAAAACCGGTCAGGCCGGCCTTGGGCTTGGAGCCGCGACCCGTCGCGCCTTCGTCGCGGATTTCGCCGCCGGAACCGGTCGACGCACCGGAGAATGGCGAGATGGCGGTCGGGTGGTTGTGGGTCTCGACCTTCATCAGAATGTGCACCGGCTCCTGCACCGCGCCGTACTGACGGGTCTCAGGGTTCGGGAAGAAGCGGCCGGCCACGCTGCCGACGATCACCGAAGCGTTGTCTTTATAAGCAGACAGAACGCCTTCGCTGTGCATCTGATAGGTGTTCTTGATCATGCCGAACAGGCTTTTTTCCTGGCTCTGGCCGTCGATATCCCAACTGGCGTTGAAGATTTTGTGACGGCAGTGCTCGGAGTTGGCCTGGGCGAACATCATCAGTTCGATGTCGTTCGGGTTGCGCTTGAGCCCGATGAAGCTGCTCACCAGGTAGTCGATTTCGTCTTCGGCCAGGGCCAGGCCCAGCTCGACGTTGGCTTGCTCCAGCGCGGCGCGGCCACCGCCGAGAACGTCGACGCTGGTCAGCGGCTTGGGCTGCGCCTTGCTGAACAGGCCATCGGCCTGTTCAAGGCTGCCGAGCACCAATTGGGTCATGCGGTCGTGCAGGACGCTGGCAATCGCCTGGGCGTCCGACTCCGCGAACTGGCCTTGTACATAAAAGGCAATGCCGCGCTCGATGCGCTGGATCTTCTCCAGGCCGCAGTTACGGGCAATGTCGCTGGCCTTGCTGGACCACGGCGAAATGGTGCCGAAACGCGGCACTACCAGAAACAGGCGACCGGCAGGCTCTTGAACCGGCACGCTCGGGCCGTACTTCAGGAGACGGTCGAGCACCTGCTGTTCCTGGTCGCTCAGGGCGCCGGTGACTGCAGCGAAGTGAGCGAATTCGGCGTACAGGCCACTGACAGCTGAAACTTTTTGTTTCAGTTGTTCCAGCAATTTGCTGTGGCGGAAAGCAGAAAGGGCAGGAGCACCACGCAGGATCAACATCGTCGGGACAGCCTCGGGAAGGGGGGTGTACTTTGAGGCCACGCATTCTAGCCTAAAGCGACATTTCTGGCACCCAAAACGGCTACACGGCATGCGCCCGGATGTCACGGGCTGCCAAAAAGCCCTTTTGCTTATCAGACACGAGCTTTGCTGTCGATATATGGCGCCGGGTGCGCTTTGCGTATACTGCGCCAATGTTCTCCCGACCTGATTTTCGCACTCGTTGCGTCAGATGGCTCATCGCAACCGGACTCTTCCTGATGCTCGGCGCCTGTGTGGATAAACCCAACACACTGGAGCGAGTCAAGGAGGATGGCGTCCTGCGCGTCATTACCCGCAACAGCCCGGCCACTTATTTTCAGGACCGCAACGGCGAAACCGGCTTCGAATACGAGTTGGTGAAGCATTTCGCGGACGATCTGGGGGTGAAACTGCAGATCGAAACCGCCGACAGCCTCGACGAACTGTTCGACCAGATGAGCAAGCCCGGCGGCCCGGTGCTGGCCGCTGCCGGCCTGATCGAGACGCCGAACCGCAAACAGCAGGCGCGCTTCTCGCATCCGTATCTGGAAGTCACCCCACAGGTGGTGTACCGCAACGGCCAGTCACGGCCCACCGACCCCGCCGACCTGGTGGGCAAGCGCATCATGGTGCTCAAGGGCAGTAGCCATGCCGAGCAACTGGCCGAGATCAAGAAACAGTTCCCGGCCCTGGACTATGAAGAGTCCGATGCGGTTGAGGTGGTCGACCTGCTGCGCATGGTCGATGAAGGCCAGATCGACCTGACCCTGGTCGACTCCAACGAACTGGCGATGAACCAGGTGTATTTCTCCAACGTGCGGGTTGCCTTCGACCTGGGCGAGACCCGCAAGCAGCGCTGGGTCGTGGGTCCGGGCGAAGACAACAGCCTGCTTAACGAAATCAACGCGTACCTGGTCAAGTCAGAGAAGAACGGCACGCTGCAGCGCCTCAAGGACCGTTACTACGGGCACGTTGACGTACTGGGTTATGTCGGCGCCTATACCTTCGCCCAGCACTTGCAAGAGCGCTTGCCCAAGTACGAAAAGTTCTTCAAGACCTCAGCCAAGAAAGAAGAAGTCGACTGGCGCCTGCTGGCTGCCATTGGTTATCAGGAATCGCTGTGGCAGCCCACGGTGACGTCCAAGACCGGCGTACGCGGCCTGATGATGCTGACCCAGAACACCGCCCAGGCCATGGGCGTGTCCAACCGTCTCGATGCCCGGCAGAGCATTCAGGGCGGCGCCAAGTACTTTGCGCTGGTCAAAGAGCAACTGAGCGAAGTGCCGGAGCCTGATCGCACCTGGCTGGCCTTGGCGGCCTATAACGTGGGTAGCGGGCATCTGGAAGATGCGCGCAAGCTGGCGGTCAACGAAGGGCTGAACCCCAACCGCTGGCTGGACGTGAAGAAAATGCTGCCGCGCCTGTCGCAGAAGAAGTGGTACAGCAAGACTCGCTACGGCTACGCCCGTGGTGGCGAGCCCGTGCATTTCGTAGCCAACATCCGGCGTTACTACGACATCCTGACCTGGGTGACCCAACCACAACTGGAAGGTAATCAGGTCACCGAGGGCAGCCTGCACGTGCCCGGCGTGGACAAGACCCCACCGCCGGCACAACAGCAACAGCCTGGCTCCTGATCGCCACTTTTTGCCTGAAAAAGATAATCCACCGCCTGACACAAAACCTCGTAGGGGCCGCTTTAGCGGCGAAGGCTTTGCCGCTAAAGCGGCCCCTACAAAGCCACCTCAGTTACGGGCGGCCGCCACGATCAGGGCTTTCATCTCGGCCACGGCGGCCTTGAAGCCGACGAACAGTGCGTGCGCCACCAGCGCATGACCAATGTTCAGTTCATTGATGCCCTTGATCGCCGCCACAGCTTCGACGTTGTGGTAATGCAGCCCATGCCCGGCATTGACGATCAGCCCCTGCCCCACCCCAAAAGCCACACCGTCGGCGATGCGCTGCAGCTCTTCGGCCACCTCCGTTGGCGTCTGAGCATCGGCATAACGGCCGGTATGCAGCTCGATAGCCGGCGCCCCTACACGCCTGGATGCGGCAATTTGCCGCTCGTCGGCATCGATGAACAGCGACACTTCACAGCCCACCTTGGCCAGACGCTCTACCGCTGCCTGAATACGAGCCTCTTGACCTGCGACATCGAGGCCGCCTTCGGTGGTCAGTTCCTGGCGGGTTTCCGGCACCAGACATACGAGGGCCGGGCGCAGGCGCTCGGCAAAGCTGAGCATCTCTTCAGTGACACCCATCTCGAAGTTCATGCGAGTCTGCAACACTTCGGCCAGCAACAGCACATCACGGTCCTGGATGTGCCGGCGGTCTTCGCGCAGGTGCACGGTAATGCCATCAGCGCCGGCTTCTTCGGCGTCCAGGGCTGCTTTGACCGGGTCTGGGTAACGGGTGCCGCGGGCCTGACGCAGCGTGGCCACGTGATCGATGTTCACGCCAAGGAGGATGCGGGAGCTTTGGGTCACGGAGGACTCCTGAAAATGGGACGAAGCGGGCCGCAAAGCATAAAGCCTATTCAAGGCTTGCGAAACAATTCCCGGCTCACCAGCGGGCGCCCCCCCAAGTGCACCGCCAGCGCCTGACGCATCAGCCGCTTGGCGGCGGCCAGCGTACCGGGAGCACTCCAGTCGGCCTGCGCCATGGCCAACAGCTCTGCGCCTTGGAACACACCTGGTTGCAGCAACCAGACGCGCTCCAGCCCCGCATCGACCAGCAGCCGATAAAGGCCGCCGGCTTCAAGCGGATCGCCATTGGTGTCGGTGTCCAGGGCAAAGCCATACCCCAGGTCGTCCAGCAATCGCCATTCAAACGAACGCAACAGCGGCTCCAGCGGCAAGCCCTCGGCCAGCGCCAGCAGGGTTGCAGCGTAATGCTCGAAGACCGCCGGATGCGGATCCTCGGCAGGCAGCAGGCGAATCAGCAGTTCATTGAGGTACATGCCGCTGAACAGCGCTTCACCGACCATCCAGCTACCGACGCCGGCAGCTTCCATACGCAATACGTTCTTCAGTTCGCCCTTGCCGCGAAACTCGGCTTCGAGCGGCAGAAACGGTCGCGCCAGGGTCCCGGCCTTGCCACGCGCATTGCGCAGCACGGCGCGCAACCGGCCTTGCGGCGTCAGGAAGTCGACCAGTGCGCTGTTTTCGCGGTAGGCCCGGCTGTGCAATACATAGGCCGGTTGAGCGTTGGAATTGCTCATGGGAGAGCTCGTAGAAGAAGATTGCCGGCCATGACTGGGCATGGCCGGAGCACGGCCTGTTAAAGCTCGTTGTAGCCCAGCGAACGCAGGGCACGTTCGTCGTCCGACCAGCCACCCTTGACCTTGACCCACAGGTTGAGCATGACCTTGGAATCGAACATCACTTCCATGTCGCGGCGGGCATCACTGCCGATGCGCTTGATGCGCTCGCCCTTGTCACCAATGATGATTTTCTTCTGCCCGTCACGCTCGACCAGAATCAGCGCGTGGATATGCAGGGTATGGCCCTGCTGCTTGAACTCTTCGATTTCCACGGTGATCTGGTACGGCAGTTCGGCACCGAGCTGACGCATGATCTTCTCGCGCACCAGCTCAGCGGCCAGGAAGCGGCTGCTGCGGTCGGTAATCTGGTCTTCCGGGAAGAAGTGATCATTCTCGGGCAGGTTCTTGGCGATCACCGCCTCCAGCGCTTCGAGGTTGTGACCGTTTTGCGCCGAGATCGGCACCACCGAAGCGTTGGGTAGTTGCTCCTGCAACCATGACAGGTGCGGGATCAGGTCGGCTTTTTCTTCAAGACGGTCGGTCTTGTTGACCGCCAGGATCACCGGCCCTTCGATGTATTGCACACGCTCTAGGACCATCTGATCTTCGTCAGTCCAGCGCGTGCGGTCCACCACGAAGATCACCACATCGACGTCTTTCAACGCCGCCGAGGCGGTCTTGTTCATGTAGCGGTTCAGCGCTTTGTCGCTGTTTTTGTGCATGCCGGGGGTATCGACGTAGATCGCCTGTACATCACCCTCGGTCTTGATCCCGAGCATGGTGTGACGGGTGGTCTGCGGCTTGCGCGAAGTGATCGCAAGCTTTTGGCCGAGGATGTGGTTGAGCAGGGTCGATTTGCCCACATTGGGGCGGCCGACAATGGCGACATAGCCACAACGGGTCACGTTTGTTTCAGTCATTGCCATTCTCCACGCCCAGGGCGATAAGGGCCGCGGCAGCGGCGACCTGCTCTGCAATACGCCGGCTGACACCCTGGCCGCGGCTTTTTTCGTTCAACAAGGTCACTTCGCACTCGACGAAGAAGGTCCGGCAATGCGGCTCACCCTGGATATCCACCACTTCGTAGCGCGGCAGATCACAGGCCCGCGACTGGAGAAATTCCTGCAGCCGGGTTTTCGGGTCCTTATTGGTGTCGACCAGCGTCAGGCTGTCGAACTCATTGGTCAGCCAGGCCAGCACGCGCTCGCGCGCAGTCGCCATGTCCGAATCCAGATAGATCGCACCGATCAGCGCTTCCAGGGCATCGGCCAGAATCGACTCGCGACGGAAACCGCCGCTCTTCAATTCACCCGACCCCAGCCGCAGGTACTCGCCCAGGGCAAAGCCCCTGGCCAGCAGCGCCAGGGTCTCGCCTTTCACCAGCCGGGCACGCAGGCGTGACAACTGGCCTTCACGCGCCTGTACGAACCGCTCAAACAGCGCCTCACCCGCGACGAAGTTGAGGATGGCGTCCCCAAGGAACTCCAGGCGCTCATTGTTGCGACCCGCATAGCTGCGATGGGTCAATGCCAGGATCATCAGGTCCTGGTCCTTGAATGTATAGCCGAGCTGACGCTCCAGGCGACTCAGGGGTGCACTCACGGTTTGGCCACGCTGAATTGCTCGTCGAACTTGATAACCAGATCGAGGTTGAAAAACAAATGTTCACGCTGCTCATAATTCAGGTGGGCGCTGAACTTGCCGCCTTCCTCTTTCACGCTTAACGCCTTTTTCAAATCTACATCCTGGATGTTATTGACCTGCATGTTCTTACCGACATAACTATAGAAGTCATCGACAGTTTCGATACCAAGGGCTTGTTGATGACCGGCCAGCTGAATGCTCTTCTTCAAGGAAAAGTAGTCGAGATAGTGAGGAATTGTCTTGAGTGCCATCGTCACTGCCAGGCCGATCAGCCCCAGCAACAGCAACAATCCCATCAGCGACATCCCGTACTGCCTGTTGTTGAATGTCATGTTTTTCCCCAAGGCCGTCTGACTGATGCTTCAGACATTCCCAAATGACATACGGCGCTGTCCGAACAGCGCCGCAGTAATTACTTGATCAACCCTACCCGTGAGAACGTAGGGAAATGGCTGAGCTTGGGCTCAGGCCAGCTCATCCAGACCGCGAAGGCCTTGCCGACGATATTGCGGTCAGGAACCATGCCCTGCTCGTCTTTGGGAATATTGGGATCATCCCAGTAACGGCTGTCGTTGGAGTTGTCACGGTTGTCGCCCATCATGAAGTAGTGGCCGGCCGGTACACTCCACTCGGTGTCAGGCGGCGTACGGTAGCGGCTCATTTCCTGACGGATCTGATGCTCGACCTCACCGAGTTTCTCGCTGTACAGCTCAGCGCTGCCCAGCGTGCCCGGCTCGCTGCCAATCAGGGTTCTGGCGACTGGCTGGCCATTGACGAACAGCCGCTTGTCGCTGGTGTAGCGAATCTGGTCACCCGGCAAGCCCACTACACGTTTGATGTAGTTGACGCTCGGATCACTCGGGTAGCGAAACACCATGACATCGCCACGCTGCGGATCACCGACCGGGATCACCTTCTTGTCGAGCACCGGCAGGCGGATACCGTACGAGAACTTGTTGACCAGAATGAAATCGCCCACGTCGAGGGTCGGCTTCATCGAGCCCGATGGAATCTGGAAGGGTTCAACCAGAAACGAGCGCAATACCAGCACGATGAACAGCACCGGAAAGAACGACTTGCCGTATTCGACCAGCAGCGGCTCTTTGCTCAAGCGCTCAACGACCGCCATGTCCGGCTGACCGACGCTGCCCTGATAGCTGGAAATGGCCGCCCGGCGCCGTGGCGCCAGGAAGACCAGATCAAGCAGCGCGAGCACGCCGCAGACGAATACAGCGATGACCAACAACAGCGGGAAATTTAGTGACGACATAGGACCCTGACTATTCCAACCTGAGCACTGCGAGGAAGGCTTCCTGTGGAATCTCCACGTTACCGACCTGCTTCATGCGTTTCTTACCGGCCTTCTGCTTCTCGAGCAGCTTGCGCTTACGACTGACGTCACCGCCATAACACTTGGCCAATACGTTCTTTCTGAGTGCCTTGACCGTTGTCCGGGCAATGACCTGACCACCAATGGCAGCCTGGATGGCCACGTCGAACATCTGCCGCGGGATCAGCTCTTTCATCTTCTCGGTCAACGCACGGCCTTTGTAGGCGGCGTTGTCACGGTGCACGATCAACGCCAGGGCATCGACCTTGTCGCCGTTGATCAGGACATCGAGCTTGACCAGGTTGGCCGATTCGTAACGATCGAAATGATAGTCCAGCGAAGCATAGCCACGGCTGGTGGATTTCAGGCGATCAAAGAAATCCAGCACCACTTCGTTCATCGGCAGGTCGTAACGCACCTGTACCTGGGTGCCCAGGAACTGCATGTCGCGCTGTACGCCACGCTTTTCGATGCACAGGGTGATGACATTACCCAGGTGCTCTTGCGGCACAAGAATGGTGGCCTGGACGATCGGCTCGCGGAAGTCTTCTACCGACGACACATCAGGAAGCTTGGACGGGTTGTCGACGTAGATGGTTTCACCGGTCTTGAGCTTGAGCTCGAAGATCACGCTTGGCGCGGTGGTGATCAGGTCCAGGTCGTACTCGCGCTCCAGACGCTCCTGGATGATCTCCATGTGCAGCATGCCCAGGAAGCCGCAACGGAAACCGAAGCCCAACGCATCGGAGCTTTCCGGCGCGTACTGCAGGGAGGAGTCGTTGAGGGTCAGCTTCTGCAATGCATCGCGAAAATCTTCGAAATCATCGGAGCTGACCGGGAACAGGCCGGCATAGACCTGCGGCTGAATACGTTTGAAACCTGGCAGTACATCGACCTCAGGGGTCGTGCTCAGGGTCAGCGTATCGCCCACCGGGGCACCGAGAATTTCCTTGATACTGGCAATGATGAAGCCCACTTCACCGGCCTTCAGATCAGCGGTGGCAGTGTGCTTGGGGTTGAACACGCCAACGCTGTCGACCAGGTGCACCTTGCCGGTGGACTTGACCAGAATCTTGTCACCCTTCTTGACCCGGCCCTGACGCACGCGCACCAGCGACACGACGCCGAGGTAGCTGTCGAACCAGGAGTCGATGATCAAGGCTTGCAGCGGCGCGTCGATATCGCCGGTGGGTGCCGGAATGGTCGCGACCAGGCGTTCGAGCACTTCATCCACACCCATGCCGCTCTTGGCACTGCAGGCCACCGCGTCGGTGGCATCGATACCGATGATTTTTTCGATTTCGTCTTTGACCCGATCCGGGTCGGCCTGCGGCAGGTCCATCTTGTTGAGGACCGGCATCACTTCCAGGCCCTGCTCGATGGCGGTGTAGCAGTTGGCTACCGACTGGGCTTCAACACCCTGCCCGGCATCGACCACCAGCAGTGCGCCTTCACAGGCCGCCAGCGAACGGCTGACCTCATAGGTGAAGTCGACGTGGCCTGGCGTGTCGATGAAGTTCAACTGATAGGTGATGCCATCTTTGGCCTTGTAGTACAAGGTGACGCTGTGCGCCTTGATGGTGATACCGCGCTCACGTTCCAGGTCCATGGAGTCAAGGACCTGAGCTTCCATCTCACGGTCGGACAGACCGCCGCACATCTGGATGAAGCGGTCGGCCAGCGTCGACTTGCCATGGTCAATGTGGGCGATGATGGAGAAATTGCGGATATGACTCAAATCACTCACGGATCAACACTCAAAAAAGTCGCAGGCAGGTCGCCCGCCGAAAAATAGCCGGGAATTGTACCTGAACCGAAGCGCAGGCGTCACGTTTGCCGCAACGCCCTCCCCTGTCTGCCGGCTACAGGCACGACAAGGGCGGCTTGCGCCGCCCTCTTTTCTTCTCAGCCTGAGTGAATCACTCCGCTAGCTTAAAGGTAATGAAGCTGGCCCGGCCCTGACGCAACACGCGCATGGACACCGAACGGTTCTTCGGCAGGCTCTTGGCCACCTCGGTAAACTGCTTGGCCGACACCACTTCCTGATTATTCAGGTGGGTGATGACATCTCCGCCACGCAGGCCGATCAGCGCGGCAGGGCCGCCCTGCACTTCTTTGATGACCACGCCGCCCTTGAGCTCCAGGCTCTTCTTCTGCTCGGCGGTCAGCTCGATCACCGACACACCCAGGCGATTGCTGCTGCGCTCGGCGCCGGTGCCCGGGATACCCTCTTCCTGACCTTCGTCAGGCAGCGCGCCCACAGTGATGGTCAGATTCTGACGCTTGCCGTCGCGGATCACTTCCAGCTCGGCCTTGCTACCGTCCTTGAGGTTACCGATCAGGTGTGGCAAGTCAGCCGACATGACAATAGCCTGGCCGTTGGCACTGAGGATCACATCCCCCACCCGCAGCCCGCCCTTGGAGGCCGGGCTGTCCTCAAGCACCTGAGCGACCAGCGCACCCGCCGGACGATCAAGCCCGAAAGACTCCGCCAGGTCTTTGTTGACCTCCTGAATCACTACGCCCAACCAGCCGCGATTGACCTTGCCGGTCGCCTTGAGCTGATTGGCAACATCCATGGCCACATCGATCGGGATGGCGAACGACAAGCCCATGAAACCACCGGAACGGGTGAAGATCTGCGAGTTGATACCGACCACTTCGCCTTTCATGTTGAACAGCGGACCGCCGGAGTTACCCGGATTGATCGCTACGTCAGTCTGGATGAACGGCACGTAAGTGTCGTTCGGCAGGCTACGCCCCTTGGCACTGACAATACCCTTGGTCACCGAGTGATCGAAGCCGAACGGTGAGCCGATGGCCAGCACCCATTCACCGACCTTGAGGTTGGTGGTGCTGCCCAGCTTGGCGACCGGCAGGTCCTTGCCGTCGATTTTCAACACCGCAACGTCGGTGCGCGGGTCGGTCCCCACCAGCTTGGCCTTCAGCTCGCTGCGATCAGACAGGCGGACAATGATTTCATCGGCACCATCAACCACGTGGTTGTTGGTCAGCACATAACCGTCATTGGAAATGATGAAGCCCGACCCCAATGACTGCGCTTCGCGCTGGCGATCGCCACGCCCCGGCGCACGCTGCCCCGGCGGCATGCCGCGCTCAAGAAACTCGCGAAGCATCGGCGGCAGGCCTTCGAGATCCGGCATCTGCTGGCTGGCCATGCCACGCTCTGGCATTTTCTGGCGGGTGCTGATGTTCACCACCGCTGGCGAAGCTTGCTCGACCAACCCTGTGAAATCCGGCAGGTCCTCGGCCTTAGCAGCAACAGCCTGACCCAGCACCAGCACAGCAGCCATGACTGAGAAATAAGATTTCAAGCGTAGTATCGACATACGGCTCCCGTTCCTGACGAGCAAAGTTAAGCAATACAAAGCGACTGTTCCATGAACCTGGCCCTTAGGCCCAGGCACCGCGCTCTGGATTCAGATTCCGGCCGGACTCATTTCTGACAATGCCAGAAACGACAAAGGCCAGAGCTGCAAAGCTGTGACCTATAGAAAAAAACGCGTTTGATTGCAACTTGCAAAGCTCACCAAACATTTCAGCGGTTTATTTCCAGCTCAGGCAAATCGTAGGCCGCAGGACAGCCGGGCGCAAAGTGAAACCTTTTACATTCTGCGCAACGGCTGCCCGCTCGCCTCATTTACTGGCAGGCGTATCGGAGTGACGCATCGACAACGCGATACGCTCGGCAGTGCCGACGGGAATCTCGCCGACCACAGTGACCATCGCCTCGTTCTGCCCGACGCCCAGACGACGCGACACCACCGCCGTGGGACCGAACTGGGTACGAATGTCAGAAGACCGGGTACCGTCAACCGGCTCGACAAATACCGAGAAGCGCGCCAGACCGTCGCCGTATAGCTGACTGATGACCCGCGTATGACTGCCCTGCTCTTCGCGAACCGACTGATTGGTCAGCTCGAAGCCCGACGGCAGCCAGTCTGTATGCCAGGCATTGGAAACCACGGGCTTTTCAACCGGTTTGCTCTTTGCCACCTGCAGAGGCTGACAGTCCCCACTGGCTTGCAAGACCTTGTCTTCAATCGGCCGCGCAGAGTCGTAGTCGACAAACTGGAAGCGCTCCAGCAACACGCCCCGCTCACTGAGCAACAGCGATTTGAGGGCCATGCCGGTCTGGTTATCCAGATGCAGCTCGATACCGTAACGGTGCTGATCCTTGGGCGACATGACCAGAATCGTGGCAGGCCGCCCGGCAACCCTAGAGGTTCCAGCGACTTTCATGTCGTACCAGGCAGATAATTTACGCGCATCGAGAACCCGACCCGAAGGATCCGGAAGGTTGGCCAGCCCCTCTACGAGCGTGCCGCTGACGCATTGCGTCAGACCATCGACACGCACGATTTCCTGGGCAGAACCATCGAGTTGGAGCAGACGCTCACGGACTTTGCCATCAAGGACCCTGTGCCAGATGCGATGGGTAGAGAAGCTACCGTTACGCTCGTAGACGAAGGCCCCTTGAAAGCTTTGCTGCTGCTCGGCTTGCGCAAGACGCTTGAGCAGATCTTGCGCATTGTCAGCATACGCTGGAACGGCTAGCCATCCACTGAACAACAAAGGTAATAGTAGAGGAGTGGCTCGCATAGGTTTCCTTAGCGGTATTAGCGGTTTTCCAGACTCGCTGCACGGGCATAAGGCAGTGCACTTTCAGTTTCTTTCAGTGCGGCCTGTTGTGCGTGCTGGCGCAGATAACCCGGCACACGCTGATCATCAGCACCTGCCTGACCTTCGACCGCACCATTGGCAGCAGGACCGGCCTGCTCAGTGGTGTAGCCAGCCAGAACTGCCGGGCCTTGCGGCTGAGCGACAGACAGGTTCACTGGCTGCTGGTTCTGTTGGGCCAGTTGTGCACCGGCAATTTCATCCTGGTTGTACAGACGTACGCCAGCCAGCACCGCCACGGTCACCGATGCGGCGACAGCCAGGCGACCGAGAGTCCGCCATGGACCACGACCGGGCTTAAGTGGCGAGGCCTCATCGGCGATCGCTGCCGATACAGCCGCCGAGATGTCCAGGTGAGGCATCAGGAGCTCCTTGTGCATCGCTGCACGTGCTACCTGATAACGCGACCAGGTGGCGCGAGTCTCAGCATCGTCAATGGCATTCAATACCCGACGTAATTCCAGTTCGTCCGCTTCGTTATCCATTACCGCGGACAGCGATTCCTGCAGGGCTTCACGACTCATGGCGGGTTCCTCTCTTGGCTAGCGCCGCTGTCTCAGGATTCCTGCAACAACGGCTGCAGGGCTTTATCGATGGCTTCCCGAGCGCGGAAAATCCGAGAACGCACGGTACCCACCGGGCATTGCATGACGCTCGCAATGTCCTCATAACTAAGACCGTCGAATTCGCGCAAAGTTAGAGCCGTACGCAAATCTTCCGGGAGTAACTGGATGGTTCGATGCACGGTGCCCTCGATCTCATCCCTCAACAATGCACGCTCCGGCGACTCGATGTCCTTGAGGCCGTGATCGCCATCGTAGAACTCCGCGTCTTCAGATTTCACATCGCTGTCCGGTGGCCGCCTACCGCGGGACACCAGATAGTTTTTCGCCGTGTTGATGGCGATGCGGTACAGCCACGTGTAGAAGGCGCTGTCGCCGCGAAAATTGCCGAGCGCGCGGTAGGCCTTGATAAAGGCTTCTTGCGCAACGTCTTGAGCTTCATGGGTGTCGTGCACGAAACGCACGATCAACCCGAGAATCTTGTGCTGATACTTCAGCACCAACAGATCAAATGCTCGCCGGTCGCCGCGCTGAACGCGCTCTACCAGCTGCTGATCCTCTTCCTGGGTTAGCATGAACACTCCTCATTGAGCCTGAAGGAGTGTTGCAACTGCCATCGTTCAGGCTTGCAAACATAGACTCGGGCTTTTGACAAAAGTTCTCCCCCCTCAGGCAAAGTTTCCTGCGGACACTGAGCTGCCCCGCACGAAAAACGCAGCACGAACGAAGCCGGCTGCGCCAAATAATCTTTACGTCGAATCAGCCGCGGATACTGCTCGCGCATGGCCGACGCTGTCCCTTTACAGGCATCCTGCTATTGAGCACGTGGCTCATTGAAAAGTTCCCGTTGCACCAATAACCGCAGGCGTGAGCGCCTGCATGCAGTGACACTCAGGCAATCGACAACGACCACACTGAAAAACGGTATGCACGCACCCGGAGTCTGGCGCACAATCCGGACCCGCCTCTGGTCTCACAATGCCATGAAAGCGCGGGTATTGTGCCGATCCCACCTTACTTATACTAGTGGCCGCTCTACGCGGAATTCATACATGAGCCAACATTTTCAGCATGATGTCCTGATCATTGGCAGCGGCGCGGCAGGATTGAGCCTGGCCCTGACCTTACCCGAGCATTTGCGCATTGCCGTCCTGAGCAAGGGCGACCTGTCCGACGGCTCGACATTCTGGGCCCAGGGCGGTGTGGCTGCGGTGCTCGATGATACCGACACCGTGCAGTCGCACGTCGAAGACACGCTCAACGCCGGTGGCGGACTGTGCAACGAAGACGCCGTGCGCTTTACCGTCGAGCATAGCCGCGAAGCCATCGAGTGGCTGATCGAACAGGGCGTGCCATTTACCCGTGGCGGGGAAGGCGACGAACGGCCTCAAGGGTTCGAGTTTCATCTGACCCGTGAGGGCGGCCACAGCCATCGGCGCATCATCCACGCCGCCGATGCCACGGGAGCCGCGATTTTCAGGACTCTGCTGGAACAGTCCCGGCAACGCCCCAACATCGAGCTGCTCGAACAGCGCGTGGCCGTCGACCTGATCACCGAGCCGCGCCTGGGCCTGCCAGGCCAACGCTGCCTGGGCGCTTACGTGCTCAACCGCAACAGCGGCGAAGTCGACACCCATGCAGCGCGCTTCACCATTCTCGCCTCGGGCGGCGCGGCCAAGGTCTACCTTTATACCAGCAACCCGGATAGCGCTTCAGGCGACGGGATTGCGATGGCCTGGCGCTCCGGCTGCCGGGTGGCCAACCTGGAATTCAACCAGTTCCACCCCACGTGCCTGTATCACCCGCAGGCCAAGAGCTTTCTGGTCACCGAAGCGTTGCGCGGTGAAGGTGCGGTGCTCAAGCTGCCCAATGGCGAACGCTTCATGCCGCGTTTCGACCAGCGAGCCGAACTGGCGCCTCGCGACATCGTGGCCCGGGCCATCGACCATGAGATGAAACGCCTGGGCGTCGACTGCGTTTATCTGGACATCAGCCACAAACCGGCCGAGTTCATCAAATCGCACTTCCCGACGGTTTATGAGCGTTGCCTGAAGTTTTCCATCGACATTACCCGCGAGCCGATCCCGGTGGTGCCGGCGGCGCACTACACCTGTGGTGGCGTGGTGGTTGACAGCCATGGTCGCACTGACGTGCCCGGCCTGTACGCCATCGGCGAGACCAGCTGTACCGGCCTGCACGGCGCCAACCGCATGGCCAGCAACTCACTGCTGGAGTGCTTCGTCTACGCCCGTTCGGCAGCGGCGGATATCGTGGGGCAACTCGACCAGATCGATATGCCTGCCCAATTGCCAGGCTGGGATGCCAGCCAGGTAACCGACTCGGACGAAGATGTGATCATCGCGCACAACTGGGATGAGCTGCGGCGTTTCATGTGGGACTACGTAGGCATTGTGCGCACCAACAAACGCCTGCAACGCGCCGAGCACCGGGTACGTTTGCTGCTCGATGAGATTGACGAGTTTTACAGCAACTATAAAGTCAGCCGCGACCTGATCGAACTGCGCAACCTCGCCCAAGTGGCGGAACTGATGATCCGCTGCGCGATGGAGCGCAAGGAATCCAGAGGGCTGCATTACACGCTGGACTTCCCGGATATGCTGGCAGAAGCGAAAGACACCGTACTGGTGCCGGGCAACTACACCCCCTGACTCAGGCGTGACGGGCAAACCTGAGCAACACGCGCAGGCGTCGGTGGGTATCCGGCGCCAGCGCATCACGGGGAATACATACAGAGCGGGTCAACCAGCCACTACCCTGCCCTGCTCGCGGACGAAAGCGCAAGACGATGATCAGCGGCAGAGCCAGGCTGTCGGCAACAATCTGCACGGGCTGCCAGCCACGTGCTTCGCTCCAGACCTGCCAGCCATCGTGGCCATGGCGCACACCCCGAAATGCCCGGGCATGGCTGAGCAGAATGGCTCTGGGCAAGACCCAGGCCGCATGCCCGGCACAGACCAGCCAGCCGAACAGGGTCAACAGAACCGCACCATCAAGCTGCCAAAGAGCCAGCCAAGCCAGCGCCTGGGCCACGAGGTAAGCCGTCAGCAAACTCCTGGAAGCCTGCCAACGGCATTCAAAACCCTTACTTCGGCTGGACACGATCCAGAATCATACGCACCATGCGCTGCAACTCGGCATCGTCAGATTCGCCACGCTGCATGAACCAGACGAACATGTCCTGGTCTTCGCATTCAAGCAGCCGACGATACAAGGCGCGGTCGACCTCGTTCAGGCTCGCGTAAACCTCCCGGACAAACGGGACCAGCAGTACGTCCAGCTCCAGCATGCCACGACGGCTGTGCCAGAACAGGCGATTGAGCTCTACATCGTCGACCATGAAACGCTCCTCGAAATCAGGCGGCGAGTATACAGGTTTTGTGACCTGGCTCGAATCAGGCTATGTCGCCATATGCGCGAGAAGCCTCGAGGTTTAGCCCGAAGTCGAGAACGCGGACGCCGCAGGCGTCTGCTGGGGGCCTGCTATACCACCCAGACGTGCTCGTGCTGCGGAAGCATTTCCACCAGCAGTCCGAAAGGTAGAGCCGGTTTGCAAATAAGAGAATGGACTTGCGTGTGCTGCGGTACAGCCCACGACCGCGATGTAAACGCGGCCCGGAACATTCTTGCGGCGGGGCATCGCCGTCTAGCGGTAGGAATCCCCGCTCCTTAGGGCGGGGAGGATGTCAAAAAGCCTTGCATATACCTTTATCGTCATCAGACCACTATGATGTAGGTCATTCCTTTTAGATTTTGCGATGACCATGGCCGAATCAGCTTTTTTCTGCACGCTGTCCCATGAGGGCGTTCTGGCAGTACGCGGCGTAGACGCCGGCAAGTTCCTTCAGGGGCAACTGACCTGCAATATCAACTACCTGAGCGCAACCCGCTCCGGGCTCGGTGCGCGCTGCACCCAGAAAGGCCGGATGCAGTCGAGTTTCCGCATCCTCTTTGAAGCCGATGGCTGCCTGCTGGCCATGGCCAGCGAACTGATCGAGCCGCAGCTGCTGGACCTGCGCAAGTACGCGGTGTTTTCCAAATCCAAACTGACCGACGAAAGCGCTGCCTGGGTGCGCTTCGGCCTGCAAGATGGCGACGATGCGCTGCGCAGCCTGGGTCTGGAACTGCCAGCCGATACTGACAGCCTGGTGCAGGTCAACGAACTGCTCGCCACACGAGTCAGCCCCGGCCGGGCCGAACTCTGGGTCAAAGCTGAACAGGCCGCTCAGGTTCAGGCGCAACTGGTTGCGCAACTGCCGCAAGGCTCGCTCAACGACTGGCTGCTGGGCCAGATCCGCGCAGGTATTGGCCAGGTGATGCCTGCGACCCGCGAAGAATTCATCCCGCAGATGATCAATCTGCAGGCAGTCGGCGGGGTCAGTTTCAAGAAAGGTTGCTACACCGGCCAGGAAATCGTCGCGCGCATGCAATACCTGGGCAAGCTCAAACGTCATCTATATCGCCTGAGCCTGCAAGCCGAGGAAATCCCCGAGCCAGGCGCCGCGCTGTTTTCACCGGTGCATGCCAGCGCAGTAGGCAATGTGGTGATCGCCGCACGGGCCGCCAACGGTGTTGAACTGCTGGCCGTACTGCAGGATAACGCCATCGAGGGCGGCCAGGTTCACCTGGGCAGTGCCGAAGGACCGGCTCTGGAGCTTCTGGATCTGCCTTACAGCCTGGACAGCAAGCTGGAAATCCAGCGCTGAGCCAATCCGGCGGGCCTGCAAGCCCGCCGTATACATATAAAAGCCCACAGCTACGAGATTTGACATGAGCAACATGGCTGCCGAGGTACAAAAGGCCCTGATCAGAGCGATTGAACGGGATGCCTTGTTCCTGCCAACCTTGCCGGAGGTAGCTCTGAAGATTCGTCAGGCTGCGGAAGATACCGAAATCAGTGTGGCCGCACTCAGCCGAGTCATCGGCAACGACACAGCACTGTCGGCGCGCCTGATCCGGGTCGCCAATAGCCCGATGCTGCGTGGTGCGGTAGAGATCAGCGACGTGGTTTCGGCCATTCGCCGTCTTGGCGTGAATTACACCAGCAATCTGGCCATCGGCCTGGTAGTGGAGCAGATGTTCCACGCCAAGTCGCCGGTGATCGAACAGAAGATGCGTGAAATCTGGCAACAGAGCCTGCAAGTGGCCGGCATCTGCTATTCGCTGAGCCAGCGGCATCATCATCTCAAGCCGGACCAGGCCACCCTGGCCGGGCTGGTACACCTGATCGGGATCCTGCCGATCCTGACCTATGCCGAAGACCACTTCGAGCTGCTGGCCGATCCGGTCAGCCTCAACCATGTCATCGACAATATCCACCCGACCATCGGCGAACGCCTGCTATGCACCTGGGATTTCCAGGAGTCGCTGGCCAATGTGCCAAGCCAGTTCCAGAGTCTGGATCGAGTATCGAAAAAAGCGGACTACATCGACCTGGTACAAGTGGCCAGCGCACACATCAACAGAGGCACCAGCCATCCACTGGCGCAGGTAGACATCGTCGACCTTCCGGCCTTTACCCAGCTAGGGCTTGACCCGGCTGGCGGACAACTGAGCGTGCACATGGATGAGGCCAGCAGGATGCTGTACTGACCGCACCCTGCATCGCGGCCGCTACAGAGAACGCTTCGCGGCTAAAGCGGATCGCCGTCCGGTCCCTCCTACGGGAAACTCACCCGCACCTTCAAGCCCCGCTGCTCCCCGTCATGTAACGAGATCTGCGCCAGGTGCGCCCGGCAGATCTCGCCGACGATCGCCAGGCCCAGGCCAGTTCCGGCGCTCTGCTGATTACGCCGATAAAAGCGCTCGAATACCCGCTCACGGTCTGCTTCAGGGATGCCCGGGCCGTCGTCTTCGACTTCCAGAATGCCAGGGGCGATGACCCTCAGCACGACGTTGCCATCAGCAGGCGTGTGAGCCATGGCGTTGTCGAGCAGGTTGCTGAGCAATTCGTTAAGCAGGGTGGGTTCGCCACGCAGCCAGACCGGCTCGTCAGCTTCCAGCGCCAGGGCCACGCCCCGGGCATGGGCCAGCGGCGCCAGGGCCATGCCCAACTCACGGGCCAACTGGCTGAGATCAAGGGTCTGCGCGCCCCCCTCGGCAATCGCCCGTGCGCCGTTTTCGATTCGCGCCAGCGACAACAGCTGATTGGCCAGATGGGTGAGCCGGTCGGTGCTTTGCGCCGCCGACTCCAGCGTGCTGCGCCACTGCTGCGGGTCATGCTCGCGCAGGCCCAGCTCGACTCTGGCCTTGAGCGCCGCCAACGGGGTGCGCAGCTCATGGGCCGCGTCGGCGATGAACTGCGCCTGGCGTTCGAACTGATGGCGCAGGCGCTCGGTAAAGTGATTCAGCGAGCTGACCAGCGGGCGCAATTCGTGCTGGACCTCAACCATCGGCAGTGGCCGCAAGTCATCCGGCTGACGGTCTTCCACCGCACTGCGCAGACGCTCCAGCGGACGCAAGGCGGCGCTGACGGTGAACCACACCAGCAACATGGCACCGGCACCGAGCATCCCCAGCCGCAACAAAGTGTCGGCCATCAGACTGCGAGCCATGCCGACCCGCGCCTCCTGGGTTTCGGCCACCCGAATTTCCGCAATGCCGTTCATGCCCGGCTCGCTGACCGGCTTGAGCAGGCTCACCACCCGCACATCCTGCCCACGATAAACACCGTTATAGAAGCTGGCCAGCGCCGGGTAGTCATCAGTGCGCAAGGTGCCGGGCGGCGGTGAAGGCAGATTCTCGAAGCCCGAGATCAGACGCTTGTTGATGTCATTGACCTGATAGTAGATGCGCCCTTCGCTGTCGTAGGCGAAGGTATCCAGCGCCACGTAGGGAATCTCGGCGCTGAGGGTGCCATCACGCTGGGTCAGGCCGGCCGCGATGGTCCGCGCCGAGGCCAGCAAGGTTCGGTCATAGGCGGTGTCGGCCACTTCCCGACCGTTCCAGTAGGCGCTCATGCCACTGGCCAGCATCAGTACCGTGAGCAGCAGCGCCAGGCTCCAGAGCAACCGCCAGCGCAGGCTGTCATTGCGCATCGCGGCTTTCCAGCAGATAGCCCAGGCCGCGGAAGGTCACGATGGCCACCGAGTGGCCGTCCAGCTTTTTGCGCAGCCGATGAATGTAGATCTCGATCGCATCCGGACTGGCTTCTTCATCCAGGCCGAACACCTGGCCGGCCAATTGCTCCTTGCTCATCACCCTTCCCGAGCGGGCAATCAGCACTTCCAGCACAGCCTGCTCGCGGGAGGTCAGGGTCAGCAGTTCGCCGTTGATGGTGAAGCGTCGGGTATCCAGGTCGTAGACCAGCGCACCGCAGCGCTGCTGCCGCTCACCGCCCAGCACACTGCGCCGCAGCAGCGCCTTGACCCGGGCTTCGAGCTCGGACAGCTCGAACGGCTTGGCCAGGTAATCATCTGCGCCCAGGTTCAGGCCGTGCACGCGGTCTTTGACATCGCTGCGCGCGGTGAGCATCAGCACCGGCGTATGACGCCCGCGTCCACGCAGGCGGGCGAGCACCTCGAAACCGTCCATGCGCGGCAGGCCGACATCCAGCACCACCGCTGCATACTCCTCGCTGCTCAGCGCCAGGTCTGCCGCCACGCCGTCGTGCAAAACATCGACGGTCAGCCCGGCCAACCTGAGCGCCCGGGATACGCTTTCAGCCAGTTGCAGATGATCTTCGACGAACAGCACGCGCATCGTGGTCTCCAGAAATGCCTTTGAGGGGGTGAGTCGGCTGGAGTGTACAGGGGCGTACATGGCTGTGAAGCCCCGAAACAATTTGAGGTTGCTTGGTTCATTTGGCAACCAACATTGAAAGGTTAGTGAAAGGTTGGTGATTTAGCATCGCGCAAACGCCCGAAAGCTGAGCGTTCCACAAGGTGCCAACGAGCATCTGCATAACAAGAAAAATAAAAAGGATTTACTCATGACCACGCCATGCATGGCTGCGCGCTCATTGACCCGAACAGCACGATGCGCTGCGCTCGCGGTACGCCACTCCCACTTGTCTATACCCCGTCTTCCAGAACTCCGATGCCAGTGATGACACCGGTGCACGCTGCTGCCTGAGATTTGCTCAGCAGCCCTGCTTCACCCTTTAAAAACAAGAAACGCTTCAGGAGACTGCCCCATGAAACGACCCTTGCACCATCTTGCCCTCGCGGCCGGCGCCATGCTGATGGCCAGCCAGTTGTTCGCTGCTGAACCCAAACGCCCCGAATGCATCGCACCGGCCTCCCCCGGCGGCGGCTTTGACTTGACCTGCAAGCTGGTCCAAAGCGCGCTGATCAACGAGAAGATTCTCACCTCGCCGATGCGCGTGACCTACATGCCGGGTGGCGTGGGTGCGGTAGCCTATAACGCGGTGGTCGCCCAGCGGCCGGCCGATGCCGGTACGCTGGTGGCCTGGTCCAGCGGCTCGCTGCTCAACCTGGCGCAGGGCAAATTCGGTCGTTTCGATGAAAACGCTGTACGCTGGCTGGCAGCCGTAGGCACCAGCTATGGCGCCATTGCCGTGCGCAGTGACTCGCCCTACAAGAACCTCGACGATCTGGTCAAAGCCTTGAAGGCCGACCCGAGCAAAGTAGTGATCGGCTCCGGCGGCACCGTCGGCAGCCAGGACTGGATGCAGACGGCACTGATCGCCAAAGCCGCCGGTATCAACCCGCGCGCCCTGCGCTATGTCGCTCTCGAAGGCGGTGGAGAAATCGCCACGGCACTGCTCGGCGGCCACATCCAGGTGGGCAGTACCGACATCTCCGACTCAATGCCGCACATCCTCAGCGGTGACATGCGGCTGCTGGCCGTCTTCGCCGACAAGCGTATCGACGAGCCGGAAATGAAAGACATCCCGACCGCCAAGGAACAGGGCTACGACATTGTCTGGCCGGTGGTGCGTGGTTTCTACCTCGGCCCGAAAGTCAGCGACGAAGACTACAACTGGTGGAAAGCCTCGTTCGACAAAGTGCTGGCCTCGGAAGACTTCGCCAAACTGCGCGACCAGCGCGAGCTGTTCCCGTTTGCCATGACCGGCGCCGAGCTCGATACCTACGTCAAGAAACAGGTGGCTGACTACAAATTGCTGGCCAAGGAATTCGGCCTGATTCAGTAATCAGAACCCACTTGTCTGACTAGCCGTTGCGTCTCAAGAGGCGCAACGCAGGAGATCATCATGGTCTTGCAACGACTTCTTGCTGCCGTGCTGCTATTGGTATGTGCGGCCCTGGCGCTGATGGCCTGGCCTTATCAAGCGCCATTTTCTTACGAACCGGTGGGCCCACGGGCTTTCCCGCTGCTGATGCTGGGGCTGATGTCCGCTGCGCTGTTGTACATGCTGTTTCGTCCCACGCCCATCGTCCATACCGAGGACGAACCGCCACTGGATCGTGAAACCCTGGTCAAGATCGCGGTGTGCATCGGCCTGCTGCTGGTGTTTGCCGGCCTGTTCGAACCATTGGGCTTCATTCTCAGCAGCGTCCTGATCGGCATTCCCATGGCCCGGCTGTATGGCGGCCGCTGGCTGCCCGGTGCCGTGGTGGTCACCCTGATGAGCATCGGCCTCTACTTGCTATTCGATAAAGCCATGGACGTTCCCCTGCCCTTGGGCTTGCTCAGCGTTCTGGAGAATTGATATGGATACTTTCAGCTATCTGGGCCAAGGCTTCGGCGTTGCCCTGACCCCTTACAACCTGGTCACCGCTCTGTCTGGCACCCTGATCGGCACCATCGTCGGCCTGCTGCCGGGCCTGGGCCCGATCAACGGGGTGGCGTTGCTGATCCCGATCGCCTTCGCCCTGGGCCTACCGCCGGAGTCGGCGCTGATCCTGCTGGCAGCGGTGTATCTGGGCTGCGAATACGGCGGGCGGATCAGCTCGATCCTGCTCAACATTCCGGGTGAAGCCTCCACGGTCATGACCACCCTCGACGGCTACCCGATGGCTCGCAAGGGCATGGCCGGTGTCGCATTGTCGCTGTCTGCCTGGAGTTCGTTCATCGGTGCCTTCATTGCCACCTGCGGCATGGTGCTGTTCGCCCCATTGCTGGCCAAATGGGCCATCGCTTTCGGTCCGGCCGAATACTTTGTCCTCATGGTGTTTGCCATTGTCTGCCTCGGCGGGATGGCCGGTGACCGACCGCTGAAAACCTTTATCGCGGCCCTGATCGGCCTGTTCCTGTCGGCGGTCGGCATCGATGCCAACAGCGGTGTGTATCGCTTCACCGGTGACAACATCCATCTGACTGACGGCATTCAGTTTGTGGTGTTGGTGCTGGGCCTGTTTTCCATCAGTGAAATCCTCCTGCTGCTGGAAAAGACCCATCGTGGCCAGGAAGCGGTCAAAGCCACCGGGCGCATGCTGTTCAACTTCAAGGAAGCAGCGGCGGTATTTTTCGTCAACCTGCGCTGTGGCTTGATGGGCTTCATTCTCGGCGTGCTGCCAGGGGCCGGCGCGACCCTGGCCAGTGCTGTGGCCTACATGACAGAGAAACGCATCGCTGGCGCCAGCGGCAAGTTCGGCCAGGGCGACATGCGTGGCCTGGCGGCACCGGAAACCGCCATTGGCGCAACCGCCTGCGGCGCGCTGGTGCCGATGCTGACCCTCGGCGTGCCGGGTTCAGGCACCACGGCGGTGATGATCGGCGCCCTGTCGCTGTATAACATCACACCAGGGCCAATGCTGTTCCAGCAGCAGCCGGACATCGTCTGGGGCCTGATCGCCTCGCTGTTCATCGCTAACGTCATGCTGGTGATCCTCAACATCCCGATGATCCGGATCTTCACCCGCATCCTTGCCGTGCCGAACTGGGCGCTGGTGCCGGTGATCGCGATCATCACCGCGATTGGCGTTTATGCCGTCCACGCGACGACCTTCGACCTGTTCCTGATGGTCGGCATCGGCATCTTCGGTTACATCCTGCGCAAGATGGACTTTCCGTTGTCACCGATTCTGCTGGGCTTCATCCTCGGTGGTCTGATGGAGCAGAACCTGCGCCGGGCGCTGTCGATCTCCAATGGCGAACTGGGCATTCTGTGGAACAGCCCGATTACCATGGGCGTCTGGGTGCTCACAGTGTTCATGCTGCTGTTCCCGCTGTACCGCATCTGGCGCAAGCGCGCCAAACAACGTGCAGCAGTGGCTGATGCCTGACAGTTCCTTTCGCAACTGGTGGGCCACCCCGTTTGTAGCCGTAGCGGGGGGCTACCTGGCCAGCCTGATCGGCTGGCCGTTGCCATGGATGGTCGGCTCGCTGCTGGCGGTCATCCTGGTGCGCTGCCTGACGCCGTGGCAACTGGGCCCGGTGCCGGGCGGGCGCAAGTTCGGGCAACTGATCATCGGCGTGGGCATTGGCCTGCACTTCAACCCCGCCGTGGTCGAGCAGGTCATCGCCCATTTTGGTCTGATCCTCAGCGGCGCGCTGATCACGGGCCTGTCTTGCCTGATCGGTGTGTGGCTGATGCTGCGCACCGGCGAAAACCGGCCTACCGCATTCTTTTCCAGCATGCCAGGCGGCTCGCAGGAAATGGTCAACCTTGGCGCGCGTAACGGCGCCACCCTCAGTAGCGTGGCGGCAGCGCAAAGCTTGCGGGTACTGGCTGTCGTGCTGTGCGTCCCGGCCATTTTCAAATACCTGATAGGCGATGGTGCGCTGCTCAGCCATCCGGTCAGCGTCGACTGGCGCTGGCTGCTGGGTCTGAGCCTCGGCGGCGCAGTGGTCGCGTGGTTATGGCAACGCCTGAAACAACCCAACCCCTGGCTGTTCGGGCCGTTGCTGCTCACCTCGGTGGCGAGCATCAGTTGCGACCTGCAACTGGGCCTGCCCAACGGTGCCAGCCAACTGGGGCAACTGCTGATCGGCAGCGGCCTGGGCTGTCACTTCAACCGGGCATTCTTTCGTCGCGCGCCATCATTTCTGGCGCGCACCCTGTTGGGCACGTCACTGATGATGCTGGCCGCCAGCCTCGCGGCCATTGGCCTGGGCGCCCTCACCCATCTGGATGTGCGCTCGCTGACGCTGGGCATGATGCCCGGCGGGATAGCCGAAATGAGCCTGACTGCGGAGGTGTTGCAACTGTCGGTGCCGCTGGTCACCGCCATGCAGGTCATGCGCTTGCTGTTCGTGCTGTTTCTGGCCGAGCCGCTGTATCGGCGCTGGGTTAGAAACAGCGCTTAGTGCGCACGCGACCCCGTGTAGGTACCTGCAACCGCCAAGGCTTCGCAGCTAAAGCTGCTCCTACGAAGTAATGCCGATCAGTTAAGGTCTGCGCGGTCCTGTGGGAGGAGCCGGCCGGCTCCTCCCACCAAGACCGAGCAAGGTTCGATAATCGCTTAACTGATCGGCATTACCCCTACAAAACCCCGTTCATGTGGCCCAGTTCAAAGCGCAGGCAGCCGCCAGTCAATCGGCGTCAGGCCGTTCTGTTCGAGAAACTTGTTGGTCCGCCCGAAATGGCCATTGCCGATAAAACCTTTGTAAGCCGACAGCGGTGACGGATGCACCGAGGTGAGGATCAGGTGTTTGGTGGCGTCTATCAGCTTGCGCTTGCCCTGTGCATGCGCGCCCCAGAGCAGGAATACCAGGTTGGGCTGATGAGCACTGACCACTTCAATCACTTTGTCAGTGAAATGCTGCCAGCCACGCCCGGCGTGTGAAGCGGCATTGGCCCGCTCGACTGTAAGGGTGGTATTAAGCAGCAATACGCCCTGGTCTGCCCAGGATTGCAGGCAACCATGGTTGGGTATGTCGATGTTCAGGTCGCGGTGCAGCTCTTTATAAATATTGACCAGCGACGGCGGCGTCGCCACACCCGGCTGTACCGAGAAGCACAAGCCATGGGCCTGGCCCGGACCGTGGTACGGATCCTGGCCGAGAATCACCACTTTCACGTTGTCCAGCGGGGTTGAGTTCAGCGCATTGAAAATCAGCGGCCCTGGCGGAAAGATCTGCTTGCCGGCGGCATGCTCCTGCCGCAGGAACTCGCGCAGCTCAGCCATGTAGGGTTTTTCGAACTCTTCACGCAGTGCGTGCTTCCAGCTGGGTTCGAGTTTGATCCGGTCGTCGCTTGTCATGAAGGTGCCTGCTAAAAACGTTGCGCGGACACTAGAAAAGCTCGCAGGCAAAGTCAAATGCACCTGATCGCCGCTGCCATGAAAACGGCGCCGTATCAGGCGCCGTCATTCATCAGGCAAGGTTAGCGCCGGTTATCCCAGCGGTTGTGGTCACGCTGGCGTTGATCATCCCAACGGTTGCGGTCGCGACGATCGTCCCAGCGGTTACGATCACGCCGGTCATCCCAGCGGTTACGATCAGGGTGGCGGTCATAATCGCGGCCACGATGCTCCCAGGCCTGGCCCGGCGGGCGGCCGGGTACATAGAGCCGCGGCCCTGGTGGCGGACCGTAATAACGCGGCTGTGGAGCGTAATAACGGGGCGGTGGTGGACCGTAATAGCGCGGTGGGGGTGCTACATAGATGCGTCGCTCCTGGTAATAACCCGGGCCGTCGTAATAGCCGCGTGCAATCGTAGGCTGGGTATAGACATCCGATTCATAGTAACTGGCGCCTCCATAACAGCCGGCCAGTGAAAGAACCAATAGAACAAGCAGGGATCGTCGATACATGGCGGCCTCCTGGACCGCGAGTGGTCGCGAATCAGCGCCGCTGACCGCGTATCCGCCCGATTCTGGGGGACATTACATAAGACCGGAAAAACCGATTCTGGTGCGGTAACAATCCTTCGCCAGGCCGTCGAAAACCACATGAAAGTCCCGCGCATCCCATGCCATCGGCCTCGCGGCGCTTCGTGACAATGCAACAAAAAATTTCATAGCCGCTATTCTGCGCGATCCATAAATAATTACCCTCATCGGCACCGACAACAACGACATAGTGCGTGGCTTTTCTCATTCGAGTCTCTGCCATGCATGATCCCAGTGTCATCCCTCCCAGACCGATTCTGCTTGCCGGCCAGGATCAGGAGCGTACCGACAGTTTGCCCGCTGCCAATGCCTTTGCAACTTCACCGTTTTTCGATATCCGCCTCCCTCAGCCCGAGCCAGAACCGGCCACCGACGATACCCGCCTTTTGAATGCCCGGCGCCTTGAGCAACTGGCCCGTCTGCGCAGACGTCCGGGCTATGCCTTGCTGGCCGACTCGGTACTGCTGCTGCGCAGCCTGCAACTGGACATGGACGCCCCTGCGGCCTGGCCGCGCTATGTGCGCAAGCGTCTGACTGACTGGCTGCATGAAATTGCAGGCAAACCGCTGGCCCCAGACACGCTTCGGCTGCGCATCGAAAGCCCTCATAGCGGCGTCGATCCGGAGCAGCAAAGCCTGGAATTGAACCTGAGCCAGTTGGCGGTGAGGGCCGGTGATCGGTCAGAGCTGCCGCATCTGGCACGGGCCAAAGTGATTGACGATGCGCCACTGGCGGAACTGCCGTCATTCAAACGCAGCGACTTGCTGCGCAACATCATCGACCAACCCTGGGCAGACGACTACCAACAACAGCTTGACAGGTTCTGGCGACACCACGCTGACACCTGGCGTCAACTGGCCCGTTTGTCCTGGCTGGATGAACTGGCCCGGCAATTCAAGCGCAAACACCTGCACCGCGAGGGTTATTACCTTGCCCTCGATGCGCTGGGTTATGCCCAGCCGCCCGAGACGCCTGAGGCAATGCTCGACACTGGCCCGTCGCGCAGTGCGCAGATCTGGCTGTTGCATCTTGGTGATGAGGTAGTCCCCGGGCTGTTTCAGGTACGCTCGCCGTTAACTGCACACTGCTTCATCCACCAGCCTGGTTCAGGACGGCGCCCTGTCGAATACATCAGCGACAACGCCAGCTACATGACCGAACGTCTGCTGGGCGAACTTAACGACTCTGCCATCCACCGCCATTGGTTGTATCACCAACAACCCGGCCAGATCGAAGCACGCCTGTATGTGGGGGACCCGATGCACGCCCTGCAACGGGCCAGCCAGCGCGCTGCCGAGTCTTTTACGCGGACCGGCAGCGACGCATTCATGTGGCAGCCAGCCAGACCGGCGCTGGCACTGGCCGGCGCCGCAGAGCTGTGGCAGGCACGGCCAGCCATTCTCGACAGCCTGCCCGCGCCAATGAACATCGCCACCGGCCTGATGCGCGACTGGCTGCACAAGCAGCACGGGCTTGATCTCAACCCACGCCAGGTGTTCGTCGCCTGGCGCCCTGGCCAACGACGAACCCCGCTGGGCCATGTACGTCAGGCTGGCAATCGTATTCATACGCCCGAAACCCGGCCGATGAACATCGCCAAGGCATTGATCAGCCGCTATCAGGCTGAACAGCCCGAGGGCTACATCGATGAAGGTGGCAAGTGGGCAATCTGGCACGACCCTACTGGTAAGGGTCAGTGGCAAGCGGATAAACAACTGCCGCTCAGTGCCCGACAACTGGCCGTGCACATCGAGCGAACTGACTTCCTGACACTGGTCAGCCGGCGCATTGAAACATTCTGGACACAACAGCAAGCCCAGGTGGAACACGCCTTGCGCGCCGCGATGATCAGCCAGGCGATCGTCGCGCTCAAGCAGGGCAATTTGCAGCGTGGCGGCTTCGACCGCGTGGTCGAGGCCCTGAGCGACCCGGCCGCCAGCTGGAGCGTACTGGGCTTTGAAGTGCAGAGTTCGTTCATCGAAGGCCTTGAGCAGCAACCGTGCTGCAGCCTGTTGATGCTGGCACCGGCCCAACTCAAGCAGCGGGTGTTGTACCAGGCCGGGCAGGCCAACGGCTTTATCGAGTTCGCCGACGCCGATCAGATGAACCGCTACCTGCTCAACGCGATGGCTGATTCCGACTGGCGCACGACGGTAATGCGTTACGTACCAGACCGGCATCAGCAACGCCTGGATTATCTGTTCAGGTTCTGGACCAGCCAGGCACCGCTGCAGACACCGCCCTCGATTCTGCGCCCCTGGTCCGACATTCTGTATCAGCCCGATCGCCACCAACGCCATGATCAGTCACTGTACGAACAGCCGCTGCCAGCCGGGCAACCGTTTGCCTACATGTGCCAGACCCTCAGGGCCAACGCGCTGGAGCACGCCCGTCAGCAGATTGTCACCCCTACGCAACAGACCCTGCGCTACTGGAGCGGGCAATTGCGTCATCTGCAATGGCTGCTGGCGCCCATGTCACTGGTCCTGACACCGGCGGCCGTCGCGGCCCTGGCGACCGAACTGGGGGTGCTAGGTACTGAGATCGCCATGGCCAACCTGCCCGGCCGTCGCTACCCGGAAAAGCAACAGGCACTGGCATCGCTTTTGAGCTTCGCTCTTTGGCGCGTGGGCCCGGCCACTGTCCGGGTACTGGACGCCCAGCGTAAGCTCCTCGACAACGGCCGGCGCGTGTTGCGCACCGTCGCCCAGGCACGGGCGCCCGGACAACGGATCGGCGGCCCGACCATGCCCCGCCAGACCCGCCTGGAGCCGTTCTTTCATAACGGCGGCCTGCTCAAACGCTGGACCTTCAGCGGCCCGCAGTACGGCCAATTGCCAGTGCATGTGTGGAAGCTGGGCCGCAAGTTCCTGCTTTGGACCTCAGACCGCGGCCAGGCGCGCACCTTGGTGGTGAGCACCCATGGCTACTACCTGCCGTGGAGCAAAACCGTGAAAATCCCGAACGGCACGCAAATCCACACCTATGCGCCTCACGGCCATATATTGATCGATCCCGGATTGCACCGGGTGGTCAGCCAGCGGGTCAGCCCGTTTGCCATTTCCAGCCCGGCCGGTCACACACCCGCGCTGCCGCCGTTGGTCGCCACCGACAAACTCTTGGCCGGCACCTCGCTGCCGGGTCGCCTGAAAAATTACACGCTGGCGAAATACCAGAGTGCCGGTGCAGAAAGTTACGACGATGTCGGCCGGACAGTGCGCAACAGCAACAGCGGCTTTTTCTCCGGACAACTGCCACCGACCCCGATGGACGTGCTGACGGTACGCAACCGGTTTGGCCGCCTGCCGGCGACGCTGGACGAGTTGTTCGGTAATCTTTTTCAGCAGGGCATTCATTACGACCGGATACTTCTGGTGCATTGCCGCTGCGCCGCGCTGCAAGGGCTGATCGGCCAGGCACCGGTCTACACTGTGCCTGCACGGCTGCCGGGACGCCCGATCAGCCCGTGAAGCAATCTGGCCCGATAAATGCTGGCCACGCAGTGATAGAGCACAGCAATGGGTTTCGTCTACTATGCCGCCCTCAGCGGTTTACCAGCCACCCGGAATCGTTATGCCTTTTCCCAATGCCATCACCTCACAGCGCACCTTGTTGTTCACCTTGGCATTGCTATTGGCAGGCGGTTTTCTGGTCACCTCGTTGCTGAGCTATTACGCCTCGCGCAGCTCGATCCGCGACAACATCATTCATACCGAGCTGCCACTGACCTCCGACACGGTTTACTCGGAAATCCAGAAGGACCTGGTGCGCCCAACCCTGATCGCCTCAATGATGTCGCGTGACACCTTCATGCGCGACTGGGTGGTGAGCGGCGAGAACAACCCCGAGCAGATCATCCGCTACCTGCGCGAGGTGCATGATCACTACGGCGCCTATACCTCATTTTTCATTTCCGAAAAGACCGGGATCTACTACCAGGCCAAGGGCATCCTCAAGACCATCAAGCCCGGCGAACCCCGCGATGCCTGGTACTACCGGGTTCGGGACATGAGCGAGCCCTACGAGATCAGCTTCGATCCGGACATGGCCAACCAGGACCGGCCGAGCTTCTTCATCAACTACAAGGTGTTCGACTACAACAATCGCTTCATCGGCGCCGCCGGGGTCGGGCTGACCGTTGATGCAGTGGTCAAGCTGATCGACCGCTACCAGCAGCGCTATGATCGCGGCGTATTTTTCGTCGACACCCGCGGCGTTGTGGTGCTCACCGGCACCAGCAGCAGCCCGCACGATCCGCAGGCCGGCCAGACGCTGCTGGACCTGCCCGGCCTGGGCACGCTCATGGAAAAACTGCCCCAGGCCAACAGCGATAGTTACGAGTACACCGCCGAAGGCGCTGACAGCTTCGTCAATGTGCGCTTCATCCCTGAACTGAACTGGTTCCTGTTCGTCACCAAAAAGGAAAACGGCGCGCTGGACGGCATCCGCCATTCACTCTACCTGAACCTGGCGATCTGCCTGGCGGTGACCCTGATCGTCATGCTGTTACTGAACAAGACCCTGCACCGCTACCAGAGCCGCCTGGAAGCCCAGGCCACGCTCGACCCCCTGACCGGCCTGCCCAACCGTCGCGGTTTCAATCTGCTGGCCAGCAATACCCTGGACAGCCCCGGCCCGGTGACCGCCCTGCTGCTGGACCTGGACCACTTCAAACACCTCAACGACACCCATGGCCATTTGGCAGGCGATGCAGTGCTGGCGGGCTTCGCGGAAGACCTCAAGAGTTGCCTGCGCCAGTCCGACGTGATTTGCCGCTGGGGTGGCGAGGAATTCATCGTGTTGCTCAAAGACAGCGACCTGGCCGGCGGCCAGCGCGTGGCCGAGCAGATTCGCCGGTTGGCTGAGCAACACGATTACTTTTTTTCCGGAAGCATGCTGCAGGTCACCGTCAGCGTCGGCCTGACCGAGCGCCTGCCCAACGACAACCTGCACGATCTGATCGCCCGCGCTGACCGGGCGCTGTATCAGGCCAAGCTAAGCGGCCGCAATCAAGTGTGCGTCGAGCGGGCAGTACCGGTATGAGTGCAATACCGCAGAGCAGCGCCATCGCCCAACGCTGCCCATTATGCGGCTACAGCAACGACTGCTCGCTGGCCGATCCGCGTACCGCCGCCCAGGCTTGCTGGTGCTTCAGTGTCAGCATCGACCCTGCCCGCCTCGCCGCCCTGCCCGATGACCTGCGCAATAAAGCCTGCCTGTGCCCGCGCTGCGCAGGGATTGTCGATACCCTGGCGCAGGACGGCGCCTGACCATGCGCCTGGATCGCTTCCTTGGCAACCTGCCCCAGTTCAGCCGCAAGCAAGTGCGGCTGCTCTTGATTGCTGGCCGGGTCCGGGTCGATGGCAACACCACCCGTGACCCGCTGCACGAGGTCCGCGAGTTCAGCCTCGTGCAACTGGACGACGAGGTGTTACAGGCAGGCAAGCCGGCGCGTTACTTCATGCTGCACAAACCGATGGGCTGCGTGAGTGCGACCCAGGATGATCGGCATCCGACGGTGCTCGACCTGCTGGATGTGCCGGACCGGCATGAACTGCATATCGCCGGGCGCCTGGACTTCAATACCACCGGCCTGATGCTGCTGACCAATGACGGCCAGTGGTCGCGGCGACTGACCCAGCCGCAGACCAAACTGCCCAAGGTGTATTACGTTGAAACCGAGCAGGTAATCGACGAACGGTATGTGGCGCGCTTCGCTGAAGGCTTCTATTTCGCCTTCGAAGACCTCACCACCCAGCCCGCTCACTTGACCTTGCTCGGCCCACGCCAGGCACGGCTGAGTATCGTCGAGGGCCGCTATCATCAGGTAAAGCGGATGTTCGGCCACTTCGATAACAAAGTGATGCGCCTGCACCGCGAAAGCATGGGCCCTTTGCTACTGGATGAGCGGTTGAAACCGGGCCGGTTTCGCGCACTGACGGCCCAGGAAGTCGACTCGATCTGACCGTCAGTCGGCCCACACCCCACGAAATGTGACTTCATACGAACGGCACTTGCGGGTTCCCGGATCGACTGCTTGAATCCAGACGTCGGTCCACATGTGACCGACAAGTCATACCCGCATTCTAAGAAACCTTTTTGCCGTACCAGGGCCATTCAGGCCCGCGACAAATCGCCCGCCTAATAACAATACCTGTCGGACAGATGGTTCGGATCGACATGGGCTTTTAACCAAGGCATATGCCTACCTGTCACGAAACTCGTGCAAATTGATTTGCGCGTAACAAGCCGTTGAAAAACGCCGGCCGTTTTCGACTGCTTGGTAACCCTTGTCTACGCCAGGAGAAGACATATGAGCCCAGAAATCGCTGTGCTTGATATACAAGGACTGTTCAGGGTTTACACGGAATTCTATCGTGCAGACGCCGCGGAAAAGACCATCATCATGGTCAATGGCTCACTGGCCACCACCGCGTCCTATGCGCAGACCGTACGTAACCTGTACCCACAGTTCAACATCGTCCTGTTCGACCAGCCGTACGCCGGTCGTTCCAAACCGCACAACACCCACGAAGCACCGCTGAGCCGTGAGATAGAAGCCCATCTGCTGCTGGAACTGATCGAGCACTTCCATGCCGATCATGTCATGTCCTTTTCATGGGGCGGGGTGGCAACCCTGCTGGCCTTGGCGCAGCGTCCCAAGCGCATCGAGAAAGCCGTTGTCAGTTCGTTCTCGCCGGTCATCAACGACGCCATGCAGGACTATCTGCTGCGCGGCGTGAAACACCTGGGCGAACGTAACCGTTACGAAGTCGGTCACCTGATCAACGACACCATCGGCAAGCACCTGCCCTCGTTGTTCAAACGCTTCAACTATCGGCATGTCAGCAGTCTGGACCTGCACGAATACGACCAGATGCATCATCACATCACCCAGGTGCTGGCAGTCGACCCGCAGAACTACCTGGCAGCCGCGAGCAATATCAAAATCCCCGTCCTGTTCATGAACGGTGCGCTGGACGAATACACCAGTGGCCAGGATGTCCACCATTTCACCAAGTACGTGCAAGACTGCAGCTTCAGCACCATCCAGGACGCCGGTCATTTCCTCGACATGGAAAACAAGGCCGCCTGCCGCGACTCGAAACACGCCCTGCTGGGATTTCTGCAGCCAGGTGCGGTATCTGCCAGCAATACCCGTCATGCCTACCACCAGCCACAGGGAACTCACGCATTTGCTCTTTGAAACCTGCCGTACCCGGCCCCAACCAAGCACATACATTCGCCGATGCCCACCAAAGCCTCTCGGCGAATGTTGCCTGAATGATCGGTCAGTAAATCAACGCTTCATTTAACCCGCTCTATCTGGTACAAAGTCAGGCGCGCAAAGCGGGTGTCGTATAATGGCATTACTCCAGCTTCCCAAGCTGATAACGAGGGTTCGATTCCCTTCACCCGCTCCAGTCTCCTCCCGGTGACCATCGCTCACCGACGATAGCCTCAAAGCCACGCAGTAACTGGCTTTGGCTATTCGCGATAAGCATCGCAATCTTCCTGTCCCTGCCTTCTACTGCGCATTAACCAAACCGGCCATAGCGTCGTCGAATGAACGTGCGCAGCGACTGCCTGCATCATCCCCCTCCCGATCCAATATCGACGGCTACCTGCAACAAAAAGCACGACACCCAAGAAATGATGGCAATGTGCTAAATATTCGTTTTGCCGTCATCGGATCCGGAGTACATTTCCGAGCTCGTAAAGCCCGGTTTGAATCCGAAGCCGGTTCCAAGCAAAAGCCTTTCGACTCAATCCATCCGTACATCACAGTCGCGCAGCGGTATTACGCGAGCGGCACGAATCCAGGGAAGGCATCAGGATGGTCCATGCCAGCAAGCAATCCAGGTCGCAGCGTAAGCACCACGCGGGCTTTCTATTGGCCCTCTGGTCTTGGGTGCGTTCAGCCCGCCAATGACTCGCCAGGCGTTGCATCCGTTCTGCGATATCCCGGCAGCCGGCTAATCCAGACTCGGCTCAAAGACATTTTCGCGTATTGGACGCGGACGTCGTTAGCGAGCACCTGATTGATCAACTTGCATCGATCCGCGTGATTAACACTTATTAAAACAACACTTGATCAGCAACACGTGATGAAAAAAAGCCCAAGGAGTGCGCGATGTCATATAAGCATATAGTGTGTTCAGTCATAACAGCGGTGGCCACTGTCTATGGGCTCAACGCCCATGCCCTGTCCAGCGATAACGGCTACGAAAAGGCCGCCATAGAACAGTTCAATACCTCCGCCAAAGCGCCCTGCATCAGCGATTTCCCCTGCTTCAGCATCAGCAATCAATACCCCCGGCAACCGCCCGCTTCTGTCGCGGCGTTCCCCTGGAGCGGCATTGATTACAAAACCGAACCAGAGAAGTACATGGCCGCGGTCCTGAGCTATGTTGTCGAAGGTAATACCGAAGTTGATTGGCAATTGCAGAAAAACGCCGTACGTCCTTGGTACCACGCCCCCTGGATGCACGATAAACGCGAACCGGTCCATGGACTGACCATGGAAAGGCGCAGCCGCTTTCATGAACTAGGCCCCAACCAGACACGCCGGGCAAATAACTGGGCGGTAGGGTTCTACAACGAATTGGGTGCCAGTACCTTCGGCAACGTATGGGCAGACCCGGCACGGCCCGTAACCACCAACACGCTTTTCCCTGTAGGCACGGTCACCGCCAAGCTGTTGTTCACCGATGCCACCGATAGCGAAGCGCCCTATCTCAAGGGTAACAATCTGGTATGGAAAGCCGACATCGATGGTAACGGCCAGCCAAGGGCAGTTCGCCTGCTGCAAATGGATATCGCGGTCAAGGAACAGGCAGACGCGACCCATAGCGGCTGGGTGTTCGGTACCTTTGTATTCAACGGCGAGCGTCAAGCGGCCAACTATTGGGATAATCTGATTGCTGTGGGTCTGGAATGGGGCAACTCGCCGAACCTGACCTACGCCGATTACCAGGCAGGCAAGCGTCCTGAAGAGAGCTGGATCAACCCCGAAGCCAAGCGCATGTTCGCCAAGCGTGCACCCGATGACCAGATGGGGTACCTGGGCCGCATGAACGGCCCGGTCGACAGTCCACTGTCCAGCTGTATGAGCTGCCACGGCCGAGCCATGGACACTCGGGGCGAACGTGCACCAGAGTTCAACCCCAGCTACCCGGATAGCTGCCTCAGAGCAGTCGCGCTTCCCGGCAGCGACAATGAAACCTACGAGCGCGTGGCCGGCTGCAAGGTCAATGAAGCGGCGGTAGCGCCTTTCTACCGTAACCTCAAATCCGGCGAGCCTTTTACGCCAGGATTCAACTCACTGGATTACTCGCTGCAGATGATGATTGGCGTCTCCAGCTGGCGTACCTGGACCCAGAAGAACTACCCGACGGTGCTCATGAACGACAATGCCAACCCCGGCATCAAGGGCACGGGGAACGAAGTCTCCACGCCAGTGAAGCCTGCTTTACCCAAAGCCGAGACACCCCTTAACCGCGGCAATTAAACCCTGCGACTGCCCGTGGTTCATCAGGTAAACACCACGGGCAGTGCAGCATGCAGGGCCAAGGCCGATCAGTTCAGGACAACAACTGATCCGGAAAAAGCCGCCGGTCAGGCCCGCGCCTGCCCCACCAGCGTAGGCTCCATCGCCGTTTCATCGGCCGGCATCGGATCAAAGCTGTCGGCCCGCGCCGCCCGCCACATGCGCTCGTAAAACTCACCCTCAACGTGGCCGCCAAGCAATGCTCCGGGCTTGAGGAACACATGCATTTGCGAGAACAGCTTGACCTCTGTGGCAGACATGCGCCGGACCAGATGCCGTGCCGTCAGTTGCCGTGGATGGGTCAAACCGGCGGCGGCGAGCATTTCGGCCAGGGCCTTCAAGGTACTGCGGTGGAAGTTATAGACCCGGGTCGCTTTGTCTTCGACCACCAGCGCGCGCTGGCGCAGCGGGTCCTGGGTGGCGACACCGGTCGGGCATTTGTTGGTGTGGCACGACTGGGACTGGATGCAGCCGATGGCGAACATGAAGCCGCGTGCGGCGTTGCCCCAGTCGGCGCCGATGGCCAGGACACTGGCAATATCGAAGGCGCTGATGATCTTGCCGCTGGCGCCGAGTTTGATTTTGTCGCGCAGGTTGATGCCCACCAGGGTGTTGTGCACGAACAACAGGCCTTCGCGCATCGGCACGCCAAGGTGGTCGGTGAACTCCACTGGCGCGGCGCCAGTGCCGCCCTCTGCACCATCGATCACGATGAAGTCTGGCAGGATGCCGGTTTCCAGCATGGCCTTGGCGATGCCCATGAACTCCCAGGGGTGGCCCAGGCACAGCTTGAAACCCACGGGCTTGCCGCCGGACAACTCACGCAGCCGGGCAATGAAGTGCATCAGTTCCAGCGGCGTGGAGAAGGCGCTGTGGCTCGATGGCGAGATGCAATCCTGGCCCATCGGCACGCCACGGGTGCTGGCGATTTCCTGGGTAACCTTGTGCTTGGGCAAGATCCCGCCATGGCCGGGCTTGGCGCCCTGGCTGAGCTTGATCTCGATCATCTTCACCTGGGGGTCGCCGGCC
The DNA here is from genome assembly GCF_024584215.1 of Pseudomonas sp. LJDD11. Taxonomy (NCBI): domain Bacteria; kingdom Pseudomonadati; phylum Pseudomonadota; class Gammaproteobacteria; order Pseudomonadales; family Pseudomonadaceae; genus Pseudomonas; species Pseudomonas sp. LJDD11. The sequence goes on along the minus strand of NZ_JANJFL010000002.1, from coordinate 119,172 downwards.
TGGCGGGCGAATTTCTCGGCATCGAACTTGCCGTCGTCCGTCCGGCAGCCGAAGTAGCCACTGCCCAGTTCCCAGACCAGATCACCACCGTGTTCGCGGTGGTAAGGGCTGATGCTGCCCTCACCGGTGTCATGGGAAAAATGGCCCATCTTCGCGCCTTTGTTCAACGAGCGAATCGCATTGGCGCTGAGCGAGCCGAAGCTCATGGCCGAGATGTTGAATACCGAAGCCGAGTAAGGCTGCGTGCATTGCGGCCCGCCGATCTCAACCCGAAAACTTTCAGGGTCTGACAAGGGCGCGGGGCGCATCGAATGGCTGATGAATTCGTAGCCGGTCTGGTAGACGTTCATCAAGGTGCCAAACGGTTTGTCCGAGGCTTCGCTTTTGGCCCGGGAGTAAACCAGCGCGCGCTGGGCGCGGGAAAACGGCGTGGCCTCGTCGTCGGCTTCAAGCAGATACTGGCGAATCTCCGGGCGGATGCCTTCGATCAGGTAGCGGATGTTGCCAAGGATCGGGTAGTTGCGCCGTACAGCATGACGCGACTGTAAAAGATCAAAGATGCCCTGCAGGCTCAACAACCCCAGCACCAGGGTGAATATCCAGAGCCATTCATGCTGGTGCACGAACGGCAGGGTCGCCAAGGTGAACACGACGCAGCAGACAAAGAACGCATAACGACTGAGCAGCGAAAAACTCATGGGATTTCCTTCTGGCATGGCACGGTAGGATCACCATAGCAATAATCCCCTGTTGTTGATGGATTCAAGCAACAGAGTGCCAGAAGGTTTACACGCCCCGCTCCGGTACTGGACAACTTCAAAGTTTGAAGCGACCCACCATTTGATTGAGATCGACAGCCAACCGCGACAATTCCTGGCTGGCGGAGTTGGTTTGTTTGGCTCCGGCCGAAGATTGCAGCGACAGGTCACGGATATTGACCAGGTTACGATCAACCTCTCGCGATACCTGTGCCTGCTCTTCAGCTGCACTGGCGATCACCAGGTTGCGATCGGAGATCAGGTTGACGCTCTTGGTAATCTCCTCAAGAGCCTCGCCAGCACTTCGAGCGGCATCCAGAGTGGCCTGAGCACGAGCGTTGCTGTTCTGCATCGAAACGACCGCCTGGCTGCTGCCTTGCTGGATGCCCCCGACCATCACCTCGATCTCTTGGGTCGACTGCTGAGTACGATGGGCAAGAGCCCTTACTTCATCGGCGACGACCGCGAAACCGCGCCCGGCTTCCCCCGCCCTTGCCGCTTCGATAGCCGCGTTGAGTGCCAACAGGTTGGTTTGTTCGGCAATGGCCCGGATGACATCCAGTACTTTACCGATGTCACGCGTCTGTTCCGCGAGGTTGCGTATCTGATCAGCGGTGTTGCCAACGTCTTCGTTCATTTTCTGGATGGCAGTGACGGTCTCTTGCACACGTTGACGGCCATGCAACGCAGAGGTACTGGATTGTTGCGACGCCGTAGAGGTGCTGACCGCGTTGCCGGCCACTTCTTCGACCGCTGCCGTCATTTCATTTACCGCGGTAGCCGCTTGCTCTATCTCGTTGCTTTGCTGCTGCAACGAACGTGACCCTTCCTCGGTGACGGCATTGAGCTCTTCGGCAGCAGAAGCCACCTGCGTTGCCGACCCGGAAATCTGCTGCAAGGTATCGCGCAGATTCATTTGCATCTTCCGCAATGCCTGCTGCAAGCGCGAAACCTCATCATGGCCATCGGGCTCGACAGTTTGCGTCAGATCGCCGCTGGCCACTGTTTCGGCGGCCTGCACGGCTTCATCCAGAGGACGCACAATGCTGCGGGTAAAAATCACCGCGAGCAGGGCCGTCATGATCGCAGCCAGCACCAGCACGGTGATAACAATATTACGCGCCGATAGATACTGGTCAGCGGCATCGGCAACAGCCTTGTCAGAATCCTGACGATTCACGTCCAGCAACCATTGAATCAACGGCGCCATCTGATCGGAGTAACGCTTCAGATCACCATTGATCAGGCCCAGAATTTCTCCGTCACGCTTGTCAATGGATGCTTTGCGCAGCGTGTCCTGCGCAAGCAGATAATTAGCGAGTGCTTCTTTGAGCTGACGAAATTTATCGGCCTCTTCGGCACTGCCTACCAAAGGCGCATACTCGTCCATGCTGGCGTTGACCTTTTTGGTCAGCACCTCAAGACGCGCTTCGCCTTTATCAATGTCTGCCTGCGAGCGACCTACCTGGATAACGTACGAAACAGTACGCAGGCGGGTGGTGGTATCGGCCAGCTCACCGAGGATCCGAGTCGGTTTCAGGCTGTCCTGAGCAATGCTCGTCGTGGCGTCGTAAAGGCTGGACATTTTATTGAGACTCATCAGCCCCAGAAAAAGGACCAGCAACGCCATGATGCCGAAAAAAATCGACGCTCGTGGTGCAATACCAAAGTTACGCAGTCCCATCATTGCCGATCCCTTCGATTGATATTGAGAGGCTATCGGCATGACATGTCATAAATTGAAGCAATTGATGAATTGATTCATCAACCAAAATGTATGCTGGAAAGGCGACTTCAATAATCCTTGGCAGTCAACGACTCAGGCAGGCTGAACGTCACCTCCAGCCCATCGGCCCGATTGCTGAACACCAGACTGCCGCCGCAACGCTCGGCAATGGCTTCGACGATCGACAGGCCAAGGCCGCTGCCGTCACTGCCGGTCTTGCGCCAGAAGCGCCGGGTCATGTTGGGGATCTGCTCTTGCGCCATTCCCGGTCCCCGGTCAGACACGCAGAACTGCAACCCCGCCTCGCTGTGACGCACCCAAAACTCGACCGGGCTTTGCGCCGAGGAGTGACGCAGGGCGTTTTCCAGCAGGTTGCGCAGCGCCGACACCACCAGCGTGACCGGCGCCTGAATCGGCGCGGCGGGCAAGTCGGCCGCCAGTTGCAGGACCACTCGCGGGCGCTGCGCCGGGTCGATATCGGCAATGGCCATGCGTGCCACGTCCTCGGCCGAACCCTGCATGCCATCGTTAAAGTCCTGGCTGCCTTCGACCCGTGCCAGCAACAGCAATTGCTCAAGGGTGCGTTGCAGGCGATCGGCTCCAGCCTCGGCATGGGCCAACGACGGGTCGTCTTCGCCGTGCACCATCCTTGCCACTTGCAGGTGGGTCTTGATCGCGGTCAGCGGGCTGCGCAACTCATGGGCCGCATCGCCGCTGAAACGCCGCTCGCGCTCGATGGTCTGGGCAATGCGCGCAAACAATTGGTTCTGGGTGTCGACCAGCGGTTGCAGTTCACCGGCCAGAGCGCCCATCTGCAAGGGATGTAACGAGTCGGCGTCGCGCCGGGTCAAGGCTTCGCGCATGACCTGCAAAGGCTTGAGTCCCTGCCCGACACAGAACCACAACAGCGCCAGACTGCCCAGCAAGGCGACCAGGACCGGCAAGGCGGCGGCGAACAGCACCGAGCGATTGAGATGGTCGCGGTCATTGAGTTTATCAGCAGTGGTGATGCGTAAATTCCCCGCGACCAGGGTGAAGGTGCGCCATACGACATCTTCGATCACCTGCTGGCTAAAACCGTGAGCCTCGGGCTCAAGGGCCTGATCAGGAGCGGTCTGGCTGCTGAGCAGCACCTCACCACGCAAGGAGCTGACCTGGCAGGCCATACCGTTGGCCACCGCCAGTTGCTCGGCACTGATCGGCACGCGCGAACCGTCCTTATCCTGAATATGGGGCAACTGGGCAAACAGACTCGCGACCATATGCGCCGATGCCTCCAGCCGGCCATCGAGCGAGCGCATCATCTGCCCGTGCAGGTTCTGTAACATCCAGGCTGCCGCCAACAGCCAGAGCAGCACGAAAAACGAGCCCAGCATGAGGGTCAGGCGCAGGCGCAGACTCATGACTCCACTTCTCGACCGGCCGGGCCTAATCGATAGCCCAGCCCGCGCACGGTTTCGATAATGCTGTTGCCGAGCTTGCGCCGCAGATGATGGATGTGCACGTTCAGCGCGTTACTCTCGACGTCTTCGCTGAAGCCGTACAGGGCATCTTTGAGGTTGTCGCTGCTGAGCACCCGGGTCGGGTTGTTGAGCAGCACCTGCAAGAGTGCCAGTTCACGGCGTGGCAAATGCACCGGCTCACTGTCAAGCCAGGCCTGGCACGTCCCCGGATCGAAGCGTAACGGGCCATGCTCGACGATGTTCACACTGCGCCCGGCGGCACGGCGCACCAGCGTATGCAGGCGCGCTGCCAGTTCGCGCAGGTCGAAAGGTTTGAGCAGATAATCATCGCCACCGGCCTGCAGACCGGTGACCCGGTCGGTGACCGCATCGCGTGCTGTGAGGATCAGCACCGGCAACTCCATGCCCTGCTGGCGCAGGCGTTGCAGCAGACGTATGCCGTCTTCATCGGGCAGGCCCAGATCGAGAATCAACACGTCGAAATGCCCCATGCGCAGGCTGGCCTCGGCGCTGCGTGCATCGGCCACATGGGTCACGGTAAGACTCATGGCATTGAGCCCGGCCACGATACCACTGGCGATCAGCGCATCGTCTTCGATCAGCAATACGTGCATGGGGCAACTCCGGTATCAATATCAGCCAATCATCGGCCATTTCGATTAAGACGGCATTATCGGACATGTCCGCGCCGTAAAACACTGCATCGCCCGCTATTAACCCGCTGTTAATGCCTCACTCGCATGCTGCCCGTCCACCGTGACTGAAACAGGGGCTCCCATGCGTACATTGATGTTGCTAATCGTGCTGCTGTTTTCTAGCGTGGTATCGGCCAACGGGTTGCTGGGCAGCCGGCAGGCTGAGTTTTTGCCCGCCGACCAGGCCTTTGCCTTGAGTATCGATGCGCAAGCCGATGGTTCGACCCAGCTGTACTGGCGAATAACCCCGGGCTATTACCTGTACAAGCAGCGCCTGCAATTCTCTGGGCTGACGCCTGAGCAAATGCCTTCGTTGCCAGAAGGCGAGGCTCATCATGATGACTACTTTGGCGACAGCGAGGTCTATCGTCACAGTTTAAGCCTGAGCATCCCGCCGGGTTCGGCCAGTTTGGTCAAGCTGAGCTGGCAGGGCTGCGCAGACGCCGGCCTGTGTTACCCGCCGCAAAGCCGGGAAGTGGCCTTGCAGGCAGACCCGGCTGAAAAACCGCCATTGCAGGCCACAGATCAGGCACTGTCCGGAATGCTGGAGCAGCAGACACTGAGCTGGAGCCTGTTGATATTCTTCGGCCTGGGCCTGTTGCTGGCCTTCACGCCCTGCTCACTGCCCATGCTGCCGATCCTGGCCGCGATTGTGGTCGGCAAAGGCACTGCACCCGGTCGGGGGTTGTTGCTGGCCGGTGTCTATGTGTTGAGCATGGCACTGGTATACGCCGCCATGGGCGTGGCGGCAGCATTGCTCGGCGCCAACCTGCAGGCGGCGCTGCAACAACCCTGGGTGCTGGGCAGTTTTGCCCTGCTGTTCGTCATCCTGGCCTTACCGATGTTTGGTCTGTTCGAACTGCAACTGCCCGCCTTCTTGCGTGACCGGCTCGACAGTGCCAGCCAGCAGCAACGCGGCGGCAGTGTGTTGAGTGCCGGCCTGCTCGGGCTGTTTTCCGGGCTGATGATCGGCCCGTGCATGACCGCCCCCTTGGCCGCCGCGCTGCTGTTCATTGCGCAAAGCGGCAGTGCCCTGCACGGTGGCCTGGTGTTGTTTGCGCTGGGTCTGGGGATGGGCCTGCCGCTGATGTTGCTGGTCACCGTAGGCAATCGCTTGCTGCCCAAGCCTGGGGCGTGGATGGAACAGCTCAAGGCGCTGTTCGGCTATGTGTTTCTTGCCACCGCACTGCTGGTCGCCCGCCCGCTGCTGGCTGATACCTTGTGGTTGGGGCTGTGGGGCGTGCTGGCAATCATGCTCGCAGCCTGGCTGCGCGATCTGGCCAGGCAGCGCAGCGCTCGCCGAGCAGCAGGCCGCGCCGCTGCCGGTGTATTGGGGGTGTGGGGCGTGCTGATGCTGGTCGGCGCTGCGGGCGGCGCGAGTGATCCTTGGCAGCCACTTTCGGTGTATGCCGGCCGCAGCGCGCCGCTGCTCAGCAGTGCGCCTGCCAGTCAAAAACTCGACTCACTGCAGGCGCTTGAAGAGCAACTGGCTCAAGCGCGTAATCAGGGCCAGTGGGTGCTGGTCGACTATTACGCCGACTGGTGCGTGTCTTGTAAAACCATGGAAGCCAAGGTGTTCGCCAACCCTGAGGTACAGGCCAGTCTCAGTGGCGTGCGCATCGTAAAACCTGATGTCACCCGCGCCGATACCGCCAGCCAGGCGCTGCTCAAGCGCTTTGAAGTACTGGGGCCGCCGACCCTGCTGTGGATCGGACCGGATGGCAAGGAACGCCGCGAGGCGCGCATCACCGGTGAAGTAAGCGCTGACGAATTCATCCGCCATGCCAACGCCACCCTGAACCGAGGTTAAATCCAATACTTGTCAGTTAGACCAGTGGGAGCCAGCTTGCTGGCGAAGGCGGCGGCACATTCACAGCAGATGCAGTGTTTTTACTGGCCTCTTCGCTACCAAGGTAGCTCCCACCGGGGACATAAAGCGCTTAATCGAACAGTATTGAGGTGGGCCCGTCAGATCCACACGTCGTTCTGCGCGGTGCGCTCGCCACCTTCATGCCCGGTGTTGAGCACCCCGCGAGGTTCGATGAGCAGCAGTTTGACCTCGTGCTCGGCGTACGGTTTATGCTCGACACCTTTAGCCACCACGTACAGCTCGCCAGCGCCCAACAGCACATGCCCGTCACGAAAATCGATGCGCAGATTACCGTCGAGCACCAGAAAGGTTTCGTCGGTCTCGGCATGGCAATGCCAGATGAACTCGCCCTGAATGCGCACCACCTTGAACTGGTAGTCGTTCATCTCGGCCACCACTCGGGGTGACCACTGCTCGTTGAGTAGCGAGACCTTGTGCAGCAGGTTGATCGATTGCGTGTTGAGCGGATTCATGGACTGACACTCCTGGCTGATTGAGTGGTGTCAGCTTAATGAGGCCAGGACGCTGGCTTCTTGTACGATCCTGCAACCTCAGCCTTGCATCTTCAACCAGCGCGACGGCGACAACCCATAACACTGTACAAAGTGCCGGGTCATATGGCTCTGGTCGAAGAAGCCGGCCGCCAGCGACGCATCGACCAGGGTAAAGCCCGAGCGCAGCAGTTGCCGACATAGCGCCAGGCGGCGCTGGGTCACGTAGCGATAGGGGCTGGTGCCGTACAGCGCACGAAAGTCGCGCGACAGACTCCAGCGCTCGCGGCCGCTGACCCGCTCCAGTTCATCCATGCTCACCTGGCCGCCCTGACAATCATGGATGTACTCGCGAGCGCGCTCGGCGGCCTGATAATCGAAACTGCGTCGGCCCTTGGGGTGACCGGACACCGCTTGCAGCGCCTGGGCCAGGTCGAACAGCGCGTCCTGTTCTTGCAGCGGCTCCAGCGGGCAATCCATGGCCTGCATGAACGTTTCGTTGGCCCGGTACAAACGCGGATCGGTCGACAGGCCGCCCTTGATAAACGGCAATGGCTGGCCGCCTAGAATCTGCTGGATCAACACCGGCTCGATATAAATCATCCGGTAATGAAAGCCCTCTTCGGTGCCCGCCATGCCGTCGTGCAATTCATCGGGATGCAACACCATGGTGCCGCCCGGCAGGCTGTGACGCAGGCTTTTGCGGTACAGAAAACTCTGCACCCCTGACAAGGTACGGCCAATCGCGTAGGTATCGTGGCGGTGCGGGTCGTAACCGTGACCACCGAAAAACGCCTCGATGCGCTCGACCCTGGAGGAGTGACCGCTGTGCACGACCCAATCAGTGCGCGGCGCCATGGATCACCTGCACAATGGGCTCGATCACGCCACTGGCCAGTGGCAGATCAGGGTCGCCATAGGCCGCGACATTGGCTTCATGATCGCCTTGCGGTACCGCCTTGAACACATGATTGACGCCCGCCAGGATACGCAACACCGAGCCCGGCCGGGCCGCATGCAGCGCCTCGGCGTCGTTGATCCCGACCTGCAGGTCGCTGTTACCCTGCAGGATCAGCACTGGCTTGTTGACCCGCGACAGCAACTGCGCCGGGTCGAGCGCGAAGCCACTGATCAGAAAGCTCTGCACCTCAGGTCTTAGCAACGGTTGCAACACGCCCGGCACCTCAGCCACCGGCACCCCGCGCTCCAGCGAGTCGATCACCGCCAGCGCGGCGTCCAGTTGCTTGCGCTCGACCGGGTTGCGGGCCAGTTGGCTGCGCAACACCTGCCCCATCGGTCGGCCGGGGGCGGCCAGCAGGATCACCCCGCACAGGTCCGGGTTGTTCTGCGCCGCCAACATGGCGACCAGGCCCCCCTCACTGTGGCCCAGCAACCAGACGCAGCGATAGCGTTCACGCTGGGCCAGATAGCTCATCCATAAGCGCACATCGCTGGCGTAGTCCTGAACGGTCACCTGATTGGGATTGGCAATCGCTGCGCGGCTGCCAAACAGCCCGCGCTTGTCGATGCGCAAGCTGCTGATGCCTTGCCCGGCCAGCCCTTGGGCCAGCAGCCGGTAGGTGGCGGCACGAATGCCCAGCGGATTGTTACCGTCGCGGTCAGTCGGGCCTGCGCCTGGCACGATCAGCACCACCGGGGCCTGCGGGTCGGCGACAGCAACAAGGCTGCCCGAGAGCGCCCCCAAAGGACCTGGGACCTGCACGGTTTGCTCGGCAGCGAGCACCGGGATCGACATCAATGCCAGAGGCAATAGCAGCCTCTGCGTCCACTTCAAGAACATCTTCAACCTCAGCTCAGGCGCCGTTGGATCGGTCACGCCGCGCATGCTGCCTGCCGCCGCCCGGATTGGCAAATGCCCCGATCAACAAGCCCGGCTTCAGGCTGACCGGCGGATATCGAACTTTAAACCGGGCCGCTGCGAACCCAGTGCCATGTGCGCCAGGCCCGCCAACCACAGGACCGACACGCCGTAGTTGAGCCGCTGATACAGACCAAATAGATGCCCGGCCTCCAGCGCTTGAGCCATAAACGCCACACTCACAAGCGCCAGCACGGTACAGAGCGCGGAATAACCGCCAAAGCCGCGAGAGTGCAGCAGCCGTTTGCCCAGCAAGATCCAGAGGGCACTGGCCAGGGTCAGCGACAGGAACATGACCAGCCCGGCCAGGTTGTGCAGTTGTTGGGATGAGGACGGCTGCTCAGGTGCACAGCCCTGATCGCAGGCAAAGTAGCCGGTGGCAAAACTGGCCAGACCATGCAGCGCAATCAGCGCGGCGCTCAGCTGCGCCAGACGCGACCCGCGAAAACGTTGGCTCACACCCAAGGCAAACAGCACGAACAACACGCCAAGCGGGTAGTTGTTGACCCATGGCGAGTAGCCGTGAGTAGCAGCGCCCTGCGCACCCAGTTGACTCATGGCCTGGTCGAGATGGCTGTAGCCGGGATAACCAAGCGCCGTGAACAGCACACCGAAAAACAGCCAGACGGGAATCAGCCGGCCCAGATTCAGGAAAATCGTTTGCATTGTTATTCCTTTAACTTGCTTGCGCAGATTGGCTGTCAGTTCATTTCAGATACGAACGCAACAATGTGGAAATCTGCTCGATTTCGACCTGACGTTGTTCAGCGCTCAGCTCGGCATCGCCGAGGTGGTCGCGAATGTGCCCATCCATCACCTCGGCCATCAAGCCGTTGACCGCGCCGCGAATCGCCGCAATCTGCTGCAGGATCGCCACGCAGTCTTTTTCATCTTCCAGCGCTGTTTCCAATGCATTGGCCTGGCCACGGATCTTGCGGACCCGGGTCAGCAACTGCTTCTTGCCCTTTACGGTATGAGCCATTAGCCTTCCTAAAACTATACTGGGGTATAGTATAAAACTTCATTTCTGGAGCACGCTGCTCATGATCACTCGTGACACCGGGCATTGCCTGCATTCGCATGAGTTTCACCAGCCCGATCTGTCAGCCGAACGCAAGACGCGAATCGCCATGTGGATCACGGCAGTGATGATGCTCGTGGAAATCGTGGGTGGTTGGCAATTCAATTCTATGGCATTGCTCGCCGATGGCTGGCACATGAGTTCCCATACCCTGGCACTGGGCCTGTCGCTGTTCGCCTATGCGGCCTCGCGACGGCTGGCCAGTGACCCGCGCTTCACCTTCGGCACCTGGAAAATCGAGATTCTGGGTGGCTACACCAGTGCCATCCTGTTGCTCGGCGTGGCCGGGCTGATGGTCTTTCAGTCCGTCGAGCGGCTGCTGTATCCCGGGCCAATCCACTACGACGAAGCCATCGTCATTGCCGTGGCGGGGCTGGCAGTGAATCTGCTGTGCGCCTGGTTGCTGCGTGACGACCATCACCATCACGGCCATGACCACCCTCATGACCACGGCCAGCATCACCACGACCTGAACCTGCGCTCGGCCTATCTGCATGTCCTGGCCGATGCAGCGACCTCGGTGCTGGCGATCATCGCCCTGCTGGCCGGCAAATTCTGGGCAGCCGGCTGGCTGGACCCGGTAATGGGCATTGTCGGCGCGATACTGGTGGGGGTATGGGCCAAAGGCTTGTTGCGTGACACCGCACGGGTGCTGCTGGATGCAGAAATGCAGGCACCGGTGGTGGCCGAGGTGCGCGAGGTGATCGAACAGTTGCCGGTCAGCTCGACATTGACAGACCTGCATGTGTGGCGGGTCGGCAAGGACCAGTACGCCTGCATGCTGAGCCTGGCCTGTAACGAGCCGCTGGAAGCAGAAACGGTGCGCAATGCCTTGTCGATCCATCAAGAACTGGTGCATGTGACGGTGGAAATCAACCGCCCGGCACCGGTCTGAAAAGCGCTTGAGCCGCACCGACCAGGCGGCGCGGCTGACGGTGGCTCACCCCTTGGCGGCGAGACACTCCACTTCTACCCGCGCATCCTTCACCAGACTGATACCGCCCAAAGCACTTCTGGACGGATAACGGTCAGCTTCGAAGTAGCGGGTGTAGACCTCGTTGAACTGGCCGAACTCGGCAATATCGGCCAGAAACACCGTGCATTTGACGACGTCCTGCATGCTGTGGCCATGGCTTTGCAGGATACGCTGGATGTTATCCATGGCTTGGCGCGACTCGGCTTCGATGCCGCCGCTGGCCAGCTTGCCGGTGCCTGGCAGCATCCCTAACTGGCCAGACAGATAGAGGGTATTGCCAACCTGGACAGCATCGGAAATGGGAAAGCCGCTGGCACCGGAATTGGCGAATTTGACCTGAGCTACCGCAGTCGTGGCGCCGAACAGGGCCAACAGGCCGAGCAGCAGTGAACGGGTGGTTTTCATGAAAGGTCCTTGATCTGATGAAACTGCATGCGGGCACTTCATAGTGAAGCGCCCGGCAGGCTATGTTTCCGATCAGGCCCGGTAAACCGGCAAACTGTCACGCGGCGCTGCTTGCACCCACAGCATGTAACCGCCCCCTCCCCGGCAATTACCTGAAGCGGTAGCTGGTGCTGAACATCAGCATGCGCGGATCACCCGGGAAGCACTGCGAGGTACTGGCACAGCTGGCGGTGTAATCCTTGTTGCTCAGGTTGCTGCCATTGACCGCAAAGCGCCATGGGCCGGTCTTGTAGTCGACCATCATGTCGTACAGGGTGTACTCGGGCGAATTGAAGCTGTTGGCCTGATCGCCGGCCTGTTCACCGATGTAACGTACTCCGGCACCGACTCCCAGGCCCGGCAGCAGGCTGGAGAGGTCATAACGCAGCCAGGCATTGGCCATGTGTTCGGGCACTTGCACCGGGCGATTGCCCTGGAAGCCATCGTTGCTCTTGGTGATTTCGGCCTCGATATAGCTATAGGTCGCCACCAGGTCGAGCTTTTCGGTCAACTGGCCATGCAACTCGACTTCAGCGCCGCGGTGGCGCTGTTCACCCACCTGCACACTGAAACCGCTGTTGTTCGGGTCGGTGGTGGTGACGTTCTGGCGCTTGAGGTCATACACCGCGAACGTCACATCGAAGGCCTTGCTCGGCGACTGGTACTTGATGCCGGCCTCGACCTGTTCACCGGTTTCCGGCTCGAAGGCCTTGCCACTGACATCACTGCCAGTGACCGGCACGAACGACTCGCTATAGCTGATGTACGGCGACCAGCCGCTCTCGAAGGCGTACAACAGCCCCACCCGGCCGGTGGTGGCGTTCTCGTCAGTGGTGGTGCGGGTCGTGCCGCGATGGGACTTGAGTTCCGAGTCATCGTGGCGCAAGCCCAGCAGCAGGTTCCAGCCGTCACCGAACTTGATCTGGTCTTGCAGGTACAGGCCGCGCTGCAGCAGGTCTTCGGTGCCGCTGGTGGCAGCCTGAAAAGTCTTTGCTCCGGGCGTCACGTTGTAAGACGGGTTGTACAGGTCGATCGCCGCCAGAGTCGAGGTGTGACGGGTGTCATCGGTATGGAAGTCGAACCAGTCCAGCCCAACCAATACGTCGTGGCTCAGCGGGCCACTGTCGAACTGCACGTTGAGCTGGTTATCCATGGTGAACACTTCACCTTTGACATCTCGCCACTGGATCTGGCGGTTGTAGTTGCGCTTGTTGGCGGCCAGCGAGGTGGGGCTGGCGAACGCGCCGTCCAGGTCGTATTCGTTGTAGCGCAGCTTCTGGCGGAAGCTGACGTTGGGTGCGAACCGATGCTCCAGCTCATAGCCGAACATCCGCTGCTCGGTGGTGTAGTTGTCGATGCCCGGCACCCCGACAAAACGGTCGCGGTCGATCTTGCCGTTGGGGTTAGCGAGCACGGTGCCCTCAGCCGGCAGGCCACGGATCGGCACATAGTGGCTCTTCTGGTAACTGGCCAGCAGGGTCACGCTGGTGTCGTCATTGATGTCCCAGGTCAGCGACGGGGCGATGTAACTGCGGTCGCGGTCGACGTGATCGACGATGTCATCGCTGGAGGAGTACAGCGCCACCAGACGATAGCGCAGGCTGGCATCGGCATTGAGGCTGTCAGACAGATCGGCGGTGTATTTGCGCTGGCCGTAGTTACCCAGGCCCATGCCCACTTCGGCCTGTGGCTGATCAGTGGGCCGCTTGCTGACCTGGTTGATCACACCGCCCGGTGCGATCTGGCCATACAGAATCGAGGCCGGCCCCTTGAGCACTTCAATGCGTTCGAAGGCAAACGGGTCGCTCTGGATCCACATGTCCGAATCCATGCGCATGCCATCAACGAACTTGTAGGCACTCTGGACGAAGCCGCGCACGATAAAGTCATCCAGCCCCCGGCGCCCGCGCTGGCCGGCATTGACCCCGGCGGTATAGCGCAGGCTCTCGGCCAGCGACTGGGCGTTCTGGTCACGCAACTGCTCGCTGCCGATCACACTCACCGTTTGCGGCGTTTCGTTCAGCGGGGTATTGGTCTTGGTCGCACTTTGCGCGCGGTCAGCCTTGTAACCGGTGAACGGGGCGGTGCTGGAGGTCTGTTCATAGCTGGACTGAACAGTGGTATCGGGCAGCTCCAGTGCCTGGCCAGCCGACGTCGGGCTGTTGTCGGCCATGACCGCCGGGCTGATAGCCAGTAAACCAATGGCCGTACCACGGGCAGCCGAGACGAGGGGACGTGAAAAATGCCGCATGCGGGTGTACCTGAAGAGGAGAAATAGGCGGAGTGCGCGTATTAAATAGAAACAAATATCATTTGTGAATCTCTTTTATATACACCACCGCTAACCCATCTGCCAGCCGTCAGTGCTCGCCATAAACTCACTGTCCAATGCCAGTGCTGCCTTGAAAACCGGGTCATGGGAGACCACCACCAGTGTCCCGGTATAAGCCCGCAGCATGGCTTCCAACGCCTGAAGGGACGGCAGGTCCAGGTGATTGCCCGGTTCGTCGAGCAACAGCAGTTGCGCGGGCGTCTCGGCGTACAGGGCCAACGCCAGCGCGGCCTTGACCTGTTCGCCACCGCTGAGCCGGGCGCTGGGCATCAGGATCTGTTGCGCATCAAGCCCCAACTGCGCCAGACGCATGCGCAGCACAGCTTGCGGCTCGCGCCGGTTCAGCGCTTGCAATTGCTCAAGCACCGAACGATGCGGCAGCAACAGGCTCAGTGGCTGATCCAGCAGCACGCTGGCGACTGACACCCGACAATGCCCTGCCAGCGGTGCCTGCTGACCGGCCAGCAGGCGTAACAGACTGGATTTGCCGCAACCGTTCGGCCCGCTGATTGCCAGCCGCTGACCGCTGCGCAGGGCCAGGTTGATCTGTTGCCTGACCGGGACATGCGCCAGTTCGACATCAAGCAACTCGGCCACCCAACGTTGCGGCGGCGTATCGACCGGTGGAACGTGCAGGTTGATCAGCCGCTCGTCGTCCAGTTGCCTGGCGGCCTCACGGACATTGGCTGCCAGGCGGGCGGTCTCGTCCAGTTGCCGTTGCTGTTGTCGGCCTGCCGACTGTTCGCTGCGCTGCTTCTGGCGGCCCAGCAGGATCCTGGCCTGATTGGCCTCGCGCCCCTGGCGCCGGCCTTGCGCCTGACGGCGCTGCTGGCATTGCTGCTGCTCACGCAGCGCTTGCTGGCCGCGTTTGAGCTCCAGACGCCGCTGTTGCAAGTGCTGTTCGGCACCGTGCTGTTCGGCGGCCTTGCAGCGGACGTAGTGCGGGTAATCGCCGCCATAGCTGTGCAGCCCCGAGGGGGTCAGCTCGACGATGCGCTGCATGGCCCCCAGCAACTGCCGGTCGTGACTGATTACCAGCAAACCGCCCGGCCAGCGTTGCAGTTGCTCGATCAGCGCCGCTCGGCTCGACGCATCAAGGTGGTTGCTCGGCTCGTCGAGAATCAGAAAATCAGCCTGCGACAACATCGCGCCCAGCAGCGCCACGCGCATGGCTTGGCCCCCGCTGAGCTCAGACGCCGGGGTGGTGGCTTGCAGATGCCCAAGGCCAACCGATTGCAACGCCTGCTCCAGGCGCTGACGAATATCCCAACGCTCGCCGACGGCGTCGAAATCCTCAATGGCCGTGCTACCGGCCTCAATGCGCTGCAACGCCTCCAGCACCGTCTGCACACCGGCCAGTTCGGCGACACAGGCGCCATTGGCCTGCTGGGCCAGGTAATGCACCCGCCCGCTGCGCAGGCAACGGCCACTGGCAGGTTGAAGCTGGCCGACAAGAATCCGCGCCAGCATGCTTTTGCCGACACCATTGCGCCCCACCAGCCCGGTCGGCTGCTGGTCGAACTGTGCACTGAGATGCGTAAAAAGCGGTCTGCCATCAGGCAACACAAAACAAACGCTATCAAGCGTCAGACAAGGGCCCGTCATATGAACTCCACAGATGCCGAAAACACCCCGCAGCAAAGCGGGCTAGTTAAACGAGCCGTCAAAGGACGGCGGCATCAATGGCGCATCGGACGAACACCTCAATCGGAGGAAACAAGCGCCACACTTTAGCGCCGATCAGGCATGGGTCAAGTGCCGGTGGTCTTCAAGCATTGCACCTGCAACAAGTCGCTGGACAATTCCCTGCATTCGAAACGTACCGGCAAGAAACACTCGATCACGCTGATATTGCTCTGCAAGTGCTCGCTCACATGCGTGGTGCTAAAGCTGCCGCCGCCGGCCAGCGCCATGGGCAACAGCAATTGATCGGCCAGATGCTCAGCCACCGCCGCCTCACTGGCCAGCCAGCGCCGTGCGCCGTCCACCGCCAGGTCAGCGACCTTCTCGGCCCGCAGGCTGGCCTGACCCAGCGCACTGAACAGCTCAGTCAGGTGCTCGCAGGTGAACTCCAGCAACAGGGCATTGCCCGGTCCGCGTTCGGCATCCAGCACCTGGCGCAACAACTCTGCCGGCTGCAGGTCCAGCCGCCTGGCCGCCCGCCCCAGTTCACGCTCGGCCACATGCCCGGCCACTGCGGCACTGAGCGCCGTGGCACGCCGCGCCAGCACGCGACCACGCTCGTTCAGTTGCAGCGGCTGCAAGGCCGAAGGCTGAATGATTGCCTGTAGCTCACCACCACCGGCCGGCACAAAACCATGGCGCAGCAACTCAAGCTCGACCTGCGCGCCCATACGCTGCAACAACGGCACAAAGGCCCGCTGGAGAAAATCCGCCGGTGGTGCCAGCGGGTTATGGGTGCCGCCCGTGACATTCACCCGGCTAGGTGCAGGTGCCTGTAGCAGCGCAGGCAAAAGGGTCTGCAATACCAGGCTGCAACTGCCGGCAGTGCCGATGCTGAAGCGGTAATCACCGCCACGGACCGGGCCGGGTACAAAGCTCAGCGATTGAGAATGCAAATGCGCACCTTCGGTGTGTGCAGTGCAGATCTCGGCCGCTGCCAGTACCGCTGTCAGATGCTGACGCAACAGTCCGGGCCGACTGCGCCGGGCGCGGATATTGTGGATATGCAGCGGCTGGCCGGTGATCATCGACAGGCTCAAGGCACTGCGCAGCACCTGCCCGCCGCCGATGGCGCCGTCCAGTTCAATGACGTTTTTCATCGTTCCCTCTGATTCGATCAAGGCCGCCGGCCTTTACCCAGGCCGGCAGCCCGGGCGTGCCGCTCAGGCATCTGGCGGCAACGCGAGTGGCGCTCGGTGCGGTGCATTTCATGAGCCCAGCTCACCCTTTCACGCACACCACCTGACGCAGGGTGTGCAGCACTTGCACCAGTTCGCGCTGGGCGTCCATGACCTGGTCGATGTCCTTGTAGGCCATCGGAATCTCATCGATCACATCGGCATCCTTGCGGCACTCGACATGGGCGGTGGCGCGAATCTGGTCCTCGACGGTGAAGAGCTTTTTGGCTTTGGTACGGCTCATGGTTCGCCCGGCGCCGTGGCTGCACGAGCAAAACGCCTCCTCGTTACCCAGACCGCGGACAATGAAGCTCTTGGCGCCCATCGAGCCTGGAATGATGCCCAACTCGCCCTTTTTCGCTGATACCGCGCCTTTACGGGTGATAAACACGTCCTGGCCAAAGTGCCGCTCTTTCTGCACATAGTTGTGGTGGCAGTTCACCGCCTCCAGTGCCACCTCAAAGGGCTTGCTGATGACCTGCCGGGTGGCATGGATCACCGCCTGCATCATCAGCGCACGGTTCTGCCGGGCGAAATCCTGGGCCCACCCCACCGCCTCGACGTAATCGTCGAAGTGCTGGCTGCCTTCCTCGAAATACGCCAGGTCACGGTCCGGCAAATTGGCGATGTGCTGACGCATATCCTCCTGAGCCTTGTGGATGAACAGGTTGCCGATGGCATTGCCCACCCCGCGCGAGCCACTGTGCAACATGAACCAGACCCGGTTGGCCTCATCAAGGCACACCTCGACAAAGTGGTTACCGCCGCCCAGGGTTCCCAGGTGGTTACGGTTATTGGTCTTGCTCAGTTGCGGGTTCTTGTCGGTGATCAACTTGAAGCGGCTGGCCAGCGCACCCCAGGCGTCATCGGCCTGCTGCGGCACATTTTCCCAGGCGCCTTTGTCGCGTCCTCCGCGACCGGAAGTACGCCCGTGCGGCACGGCCTTCTCGATCGCACTGCGCAAGCCATGCAGGTTATCCGGCAGGTCCTGGGCAGTCAGCGTGGTGCGCGCGGCAATCATGCCGCAGCCGATGTCCACACCGACTGCCGCAGGAATGATCGCCCCGACCGTGGGGATCACACTGCCGATGGTCGAGCCCTTGCCCAGGTGCACATCCGGCATCACCGCCAGGTGCTTGAAGATGAACGGCATCTTCGCGGTGTTCATCAACTGCTCACGGGCTTCGCTTTCTACCGGTACGCCCTGGGTCCACATCTTGATGGGCTTGCCGTTGGCGACTTCGAGTAGCTGAAAGGTTTTCTCTTGCATGATCGGGTTCTTCTCTAATTGGCCGATTACTCGGCGTCTATTCACAGCCTCAAGGCGACAAAAGGGGGTGAAACATGTACCGCGCTCTGCCATTGAGCTACCGCCTCACGGCGGGCGGGGATCGAACCCGCGACCTCGGCATCCTGTAGTTCCACCGGCATTCGCCGGGCAAATTCAAAAAAGTGGCACGACTAAAGGGGGTGACTGAAAGCAGGTCCAGGACCTGCTGCCGGAATCGAACCGGCTAAACCAGATGTACAGCCACCGGCATTCGTGCCGTTCACAGGCGCTGACCAGGGTTTGACGAGACGTCTTGGAATGTAGTCCCGTCAGCATTCAGCACCGGTGAAGCAAAAAACTCATTTCCGGCCCAAGCCGGTCCCGCAGGTTTCGATGGCCCGCACCCAGTGCCGGGCAGCATATTGGCCCAGGGCGAACTGCTCGATCACATCGAACACCGCATCACTGAAGCCGCCGACGTTGAGGATATCCTCACGCTCTGGCGCCTGGGTGGTCGCGCCGGGCTGCATGTCGATGCACACCAGCCGCGCCTGCGGATTGATCCGCTTGATGCGCTCCCATTGGCGCATGGTCTCGGTGGCACCATGGCGCCGCGCATCGATCCATGACTCGTTGTCCGAGACCAGGATCAGCGTATCGACCCTGGCCTTTTCATCAGCCAGGCGCGCCAGCGGTGCCGAACAATTGGTGCCGCCACCGCCAATCGAGGCCAGCTTCTGTGCGTTGCTCATCACGCTGTCACGCGGGTTGAGCCTGACCTTGACCACCTCGAACTCAAACGGCAACACCCGGGCCTTGGGCTGCTTGCGCAGCACGGCGGCGGCGACCAGTGCGGCCACATCAATGCAACGCACCGCCGTGGTCGCGCCCTGCCGATAGCCGGTGACCGGGCTGTGCATCGAACCGGACACATCCGGGCAGACCACCACCGCGCCCGGCAGCGTCGGCACGTTGGCCAGCGATAACTCCAGCGCCTCTTGCAAAGCCTCACGCACCACCTGCGGGACTTCGTCGCCGGCCATTCGGTAAGCGGCCAGCAACTGGTACGGATAGACCCGCGCCTTGGCCACCTGTGCAGCATCGGCCAGCCGCGCCGCCACTTGCTCAGCGCATCCCGGCACCTGGAACGCAGCATGCCGCGCCAGGGTATTGAGGTTCATCCGCAATGCCTGCCAGCCCATGTATCGGGCCTGTTCAGCCCATTGTTCGGCACTGAGGGTTTCATTGCCGAGCAACTGCAATGGCACCGCTGGCACCTCGGTCGTGGCACCGCTGCGAAACGCCAGCAAGTCACGGGTCAGCTCCGGCAAGGCCTGCACATCCACCGGTTTGCCGAGCAACCAGGCAAAGAACGCGGCACGCCAGGCTTCGGCAGGTTTGGGGTGGACCATCTTCACCACATCAGCCAGCGAAGGCTGCGTGCCTACCGATGCCTGCAACAACTGGTACTCGCTGGCATTGTTCAGCCAGTCCTGCACCAGACGCTTGGGCTGCGAGCCCAGGGAGCGACGCCCGGTCACGCCGCTGCGCAGAATCTGCACGAAGGTGCGCAGCATCTTGCCGCTGTCCACCACCTGAGCGAACAGTTCGGGCACCAGCGCCGAGCGCTGAGCCACCAGCGCAGCCAACAGCAGTGCCGGCATGTCCTTCATGTGTCCTCGCTGGCGGGCATACACCGCCGCCTTGGCCACGTAGCGGCTGTCCAGCTCAGCGACCAGTTGCAGCACGCTGTCAAGCTGGGCCTGGGCCGAGGCATGGAAGGTCTGGTTCAGGCAACCGGTCACCGCCAGTTGTGCCAGCTTGTGACGGGCGTTGTAGGCATAGGCCGGCGCCTGGCTTGCATTGACAGTATCAGTGACCGGTAAGGTCGCCGCCTGGCGATTGAACAGTTTGAAGTTGGCCATCTTGGCGTCTCGCTCTGATGTTCCGTTGTTATCAGAGGTATTGCAGCCGCTGTGCCAGCTTTCGAAAATCACTCTAAATAAATTTATAAGTGTTTGATTAATAACGAATTAATTTTAAAAGATGAATTTTATTGGTCCGTCAGCGAGACAAAACCGCCGACAAAAATTATCCTTGGTTATCGTCATTTATCTAAAAGGATAAAAATGCCAGGCAAGCGCACTGTGGCTGTAGGGTTTATCGGCTCCAAGCTTGACCGGGTCGGCAAAGGCGCCAACCGCTGGTCCGTCTGGCGGCCTACTGTCGGCCTGTGCCAGCAACCGGACCTGCTGATTGATCGCCTGGAGCTGATCCACAGCATCGACGCCCGTGACGTTAGCCTGGCCCAGCGCGTGGCCGATGACATCCGTCAGGTCTCGCCGGAGACTGAAGTCCGCCTGCAGCCGATGGACCTGAAAAATCCCTGGGACTTTCAGGAGGTGTATGGCGCCCTGCATGACTTCGCCGCAGCGTATGCCTTCGACACCGAGCATGAGGACTACCTGATCCACATCACCACCGGCACCCACGTGGCGCAGATCTGCTGGTTTCTGCTCACAGAGGCTCGCTACCTGCCGGCGCGCCTGGTGCAGACCTCACCTGCCCGCCGTCTGGAACCGGATCTGCGAGCACCGGGTACCCACTCAATCATCGATCTTGACCTGTCGCGCTACGACCACATCGCTTCGCGCTTCGCCGGCAAGCGCCTGGAAGGCCTGGCGTTTCTCAAGTCAGGCATTGCCACCCGCAGCACCACCTTCAACCGAACCATCGAACAGATCGAGCGGGTCGCGCTGCGCTCCACCGCACCGATGTTGCTGATCGGCCCGACCGGTGCCGGCAAGTCGTTTCTGGCCCGGCGCATCTTTGAGCTCAAGCGCAGCCGGCATCAGGTGCAGGGCCGTTTCGTGGAAGTGAACTGCGCGACCTTGCGCGGCGACGGCGCCATGTCGGCACTGTTCGGCCATATCAAAGGCGCGTTCACCGGCGCCCAGAATGCTCGCGACGGCCTGCTGCGTGCGGCAGACGGCGGCATGCTGTTTCTCGACGAGATTGGCGAACTGGGCGCCGATGAACAGGCCATGCTGCTCAAAGCCATCGAAGAAAAACGCTTCTTCCCCATGGGTTCGGACAAAGAGGTCGACAGCGACTTTCTGATCATCGCCGGCACCCATCGTGACCTGCGCGAGCGAGTGGCCCAAGGGCTGTTTCGTGAGGACCTGTATGCGCGGATCAACCTGTGGACCTTCAACCTCCCCGGCCTGAGTGGCCGCCGCGAAGACATAGAACCGAACATCGACTTCGAACTGGAACGTCATGCCCGCGAGCAGGGCCGGTTGGTTCGCTTCAACCTTGAAGCGCGGCGCCGCTACCTGGATTTCGCCAGTTCCAGCCAAGCCGCCTGGCTGGGCAATTTCCGTGAGCTTTCAGCGTCGATCACGCGCATGGCGACCCTGGCCGACAGCGGGCGCATCGACCAGAGCCAGGTCGAGGAAGAAATCCAGCGCCTGAGCTATGCCTGGGGCCTGGTTGCCGAACAGGACGACCTGCAACCGCTGCTGCAAGACGACCTTGAGCTGGACCTGTTCGATCGTCTGCAACTCAAGGCAGTGATCGACGTCTGCCGCCACGCAGGCAGCCTGTCCGATGCCGGACGCAAACTGTTCGACGTGTCCCGCCAGGGCAAGGCCAACCCCAACGACGCCGACCGGTTACGCAAATACCTGGCGCGCTACGGGCTGGAGTGGAAGCAGATTCGCGGGTAAGCCTAATATTGTTCAGACAAGCACTGCGGACCAAGTGGGAAGAGCCGGGGGCATACAGTACCTAATCAAACAGTATTGCGGATAAGCCGATATTGACTGGCGCCAGCCGCTGGCCGCTCATGGCGGAACCGGAACCATCAGGCAGATGGCTATGGTAAATTCAGCCCAACAGACTTTTGATTATCTGCAACAGGGTGCCATGAGCCCAGTTCTCACCATTCGCCGTTATCAGGGTGAATCCCCTCACCACCAGCACGCATTTACGCAACTGGTGCTGCCGATCCATGGGCGGATGGAAATAGAAGTACAAGGCCATGGCGCCAGGCTCGACACTTCAACGGCAGCACTGGTGGCACCCGGTATGGCACACGCGCAACAGGCTGATGCAGACAGCTGTTTTCTGGTGCTCGACTGCCCGAGCAGTTGGTTGCAGGACAAAGCCCTCGACACGTTGGCCCAACGCATTTATGTGCCTGTTTCGCCAGCCGCCAGACGACTGATTGAATTTGCCGAGCTGGCAGGCAGTCAAGCCCTGGTCAATCACGCCGAGCAACTCGCACCGCTGCTACTGTCCGCACTCGCCGCCGGGCCTCAATCGGCAACTGGAGGTCTCCAGCGCCTGCTTGCGCAAGTACAGGCCAATCCGGCCGCAGCCTGGAGCAATGAAGCGATGGCGAGCCTCGCGGCCGTCAGCCTGAGCCAATTACACCTGCGCTTTCGTGAACTGCTCGATACCACCCCGCAAGCCTGGCTGACTCAGGTTCGCTTGCGCCAGGCCCAGCGCTGGTTGACCGATACGCACCTGCCGATTGCCGAGATTGCCCTGCGCTGCGGCTTTTGCGACCAGGCAGCGCTGACCAGAGCAATGAGCCGGCAGTGCGGTACCACACCGGCCGTCTGGCGCAAAAACACTGGCATGAAATCACCCCGGTAAAAACAGCCTGGGTAAAAAATCCGGAATTTTCGAGCAATATCCACCCGCTCCCCCCACCTAGACTCGCAGCCTTGCATTTGAATAAGGCGACAGGCTCATGCTGGCAGATCGGGTTGCGCTCAAGGGCATGTTTTATGGGGTTGGCGCCGGATTATGCTGGGGGGTGATATTTCTCGGCCCCAAGCTCGCACCGGAACTGTCTGGCGCCCAGTTCGCCATCCTGCGTTTTCTTTGCTACGGCCTGATTTGCGCCGTGTTGCTGACACCGCGCTGGCGCATCGCGTGCGCCGCATTGCGTCGCGAAGACTGGATTTCGTTGTTCTGGCTGAGCCTGATCGGCAATCTGCTGTACTACACACTGGTCGGCAGCGGCGTACAACTGGCCGGAGTCGCCACCACATCACTGATCGTGGGCTTGATTCCAGTGCTGGTTGCGCTGGCCGGGCGCAATGATGACCAGGCCGTCCCCCTGCGTCGTCTGGCACCATCACTGTGCTGCGCCGGTGCGGGAGCGGCGCTGATCAGCCTGCACACCCTGCAAACCGGCGCTGCTGGCCAGTCAGCCCATATCGGCCCCGGCCTGCTCTGTGCCTTCGGCGCATTGCTGACCTGGAGCTGGTTCGCGGTCAGCAATGCCCGACGCCTGAATCGCATGCCGGGCGTATCAGCCTACGATTGGGCGTTACTGGCCGGCGTCATGACCGGCGCCCAGTCCCTGCTGCTGGCCATTCCCCTGTTGGGGCCGGAGATAACCCACCATGATCCCCAGAAGTGGCTCAGCCATCTGATGGTTGCCGGCGGCGTGGCCCTGCTCGCTTCGCTGCTTGGCGGGGCACTGTGGAATCAGGCCAGTCGCCTGCTGCCACTGGCACTCAGCGGCCAGGTGCTGGTCATCGAAACCCTGGCCGCGTTACTGCTGGGCTTTGTGTGGGAGGGGCACTGGCCGGATGCAATGCAGTGGTCAGCCATTGTCCTGCTGATAACAGGCGTGGTCTGGTGCCTGAGATGCCATCAGGCCAGGACGCAAAGCGGTTGATTCAAGAGTCTGAAAAAACGTAAGCGAGGCAGCCTGCGCGATTGCAACGCCGTACTGGCGAGTGCGGCCATTTCGTAAACACCCTCTAAAGCGCAAAGCCAATGGAACTACCCGTCCCGCCACGCCACTCAAGGGGCTTTAAGCGATCCTTCTGCTTGAGGTGTGTATGGCTACTCTGCCCGTCAAGGCGTTCCAGTACATCCAGTCGTTTTCCTGCCTGGCCGAACAGTGTGAAGACACGTGCTGCCAGAACTGGCCCATCGCCGTGACACCGCGCTGGGTAGAACGCGCAGGCCAGACGGCGCCCGAATTGCTCAACCTGATCGCCCGGGAGCATGACGACTACCGGATAAAGAAAAATGACCACAATCAGTGCCTGGCCCTGCAGCACGGTCGTTGCTCGATTCATGCGGCACGCGGTGAACCGGCCTTGCCGGACATCTGCTCGACCTACCCGCGCATGTACCGGCGTATCAATGAGCTGACCGTCAAGTCGGCAACCATGAGCTGCCCGGAGGTGACCCGGTTGGTGCTGTTCAGTGACGCACCGTTCCAGCTCGAAGAACAGCTTGAGGATGACTATCGCTCTTCAGCCAGCAGCCCGAGCACCTTTGACGGCCTCGATGATCAGGGTTGGGTCAGCACGGTCAATTTCTTCAATGATCTGGTGCTCGGTTCGCAGCGATCCGCCGGTGACGTTCTCGTGCAATTGTATGAGCTGGTCGGGCAACTGAACCAGGTGCCTTATGCGCAATGGGGCGAAGCGGCTGCGCCGTTGACTCGGGGCTACCAGTTACCGGCCGCCGATCCGGCCCTCATCGTTACCGATCCACTGCTGCTGGTGCTGTTCGAAATCACTCAGGCACCGTTCGTGCCAGACAGTTTGCGCCAGAGCGTGATGGCCGCCATCGATATCGAAGCTGGCCAAACCCCGCAACACAACCGCGTGAACCTTAAACCGCAGGTACGCGAACTGGCCTACAGCGCGGCAGGCGCAGCGCTGGAACCGGTACTCAAACGCTTTATGGCTGCCGAGATGACCCGCACCGGTTTTCCCTTCATTTCCACCACCAGCGCCGGTCAGGATTATGGTGTGACCCTGGTCGAATGGGCTGCGACCCTGGCAATCCGCACCCTCGCCCTGCGCTATCTGTTACTGGTACAGGCCGCTGCGGCGCTGCCTGAAGCACCTGACCAGCAACAGATCGTCGACCGGGTCTATCGCTACTGCCGCGCCGCCAGCCACAACGGCGCCACGGTTTCGGAAAAGGTTCTGCGCCAGGCCATCAGCCAGCAGGGAGCACCTTACCTGTTGGCTCTGGTGCGCCAGACCCAGCAGGCGCTTCATTAAACTGCTAAGCCCGCCTTTAGCAAACGCTCGGCGCGAATCGGTGGCAGGTCATGGCGGTGCAAATAGACACGCAGTGGTTCACTGATGCCCAGGCGGCTGTCGATGTTCTGGTTGACCAGCATCTGCAGCCGTTCGCGGTCCAGCGTCATGGGCGAGCCTTCAGCGCCCGTCCAGACGAACTCACGCACTGGTGTGATGCTGTGTTCATCGACATCCATGCCGAACGAGTCTTCGCTGAAGCGCACGATATATGTCTGGATCTTGCGGTGATAGCCAACAAAGCCTTCGAGTCGTTCGGCGGCCTGGCAAATGTCCATGGAGGTTATGCTCATCAAGAATCCCTCTTGCAGGGCACCCGGCCGTGGTTTAAACCCGCCACCGGCTGCCGGTAAGGTCACAGGGCCTGGCGGAAAATGTCTTCGATCTGCTGCTGATCGGCAGGTCGTGGATTGGTCAGCCCGCAGGCGTCCTTCAGCGCGTTGGCGGCCAGAATCGGGATGTCGGCTGCCAATGCCCCCAGCTCGCTCAGCCCGGCAGGTATGCCGACGCTGGCAGACAACTCGCTGATCGCCCGGATCGCCGCCTGGGCACCGGCTTCAGGGGACAAACCGCGAATGCTTTCGCCCATGGCGTGCGCCACATCAGTCAATCGCACAGCGCTGACCGAGGCATTGAAGCGCTGCACATGGGGCAGCAAGACCGCATTGCACACTCCGTGGGGCAAATCATAGTAGCCGCCCAACTGGTGCGCCATGGCATGCACATACCCCAGCGAGGCGTTGTTGAATGCCATACCAGCGAGAAACTGGGCATAGGCCATGTTCTCCCGCGCCTGCAGGTCATCGCCCTGCTCTACGGCACGCAGCAGGTTACCTGCAATCAGGCCGATGGCTTTCAAGGCACAGGCGTCGGTAATCGGCGTGGCAGCCGTGGAAACGTACGCTTCGATTGCATGGGTCAGCGCATCCATGCCGGTGGCGGCCGTCAGCGCTGGCGGCATACCCACCATCATTTGCGGATCATTGACCGACAGGATCGGCGTGACATTGCGGTCGATGATCGCCATTTTCACGTGCCGGGTCTGGTCAGTAATGATGCAGAACCGCGTCATTTCACTGGCTGTACCGGCGGTGGTGTTGATCGCCACCAGCGGTAACTGCGCACGTGCAGAACGGTCAACGCCTTCGTAATCGCTGATATGCCCGCCATTGCTGGCACACAGGGCAATGCCTTTGGCACAGTCGTGGGGCGAGCCGCCTCCCAGAGAAATGACGAAATCACACCCGTGTTGCTGGAGCAGCGCCAGACCTTGCTCAACATTGGCAATGGTCGGGTTGGGCCGGGCGCCATCATAGATCACCGAATCGATCCCCTGCTCGACCAACAGACCCGCGACCCGACTGGCCACGCCGGCCTTGGCCAGCCCCGCATCGGTCACGATCAACGCCTTGAGCAAGCCGTATTTACCGATCGCGTCCATAGCCTCATTTATACAGCCGGCACCGATCAGGTTCACTGCTGGAATAAAAAAGGTGCTGCTCATGCTGACTCTCCTGACGTGACAGGCCTCCAGCATCGCCGTAGTGCATGACAAAGGTATTGATTCAGCTCAATGAACAGTTTCCCGCTCGCCAGCCAGAGTTCCTAACTGTACTGCTCAATCTGCCGCTAGCTGTAGAAGGCACGGCCGCCGGTTCTATGGCCTGATGACGATCCTGTTCTCTTCTGGCATTTGGCGTTTCCCATGTCTTCTCGTGAAAATACCGGTATGGCCCTGGGCCTGCTGGGCGTGATCATTTTCAGCCTGACCCTGCCGATGACACGCATCGTGGTTCAGGACATCCATCCACTGCTCAACGGCATGGGCCGCGCCTTGCTGGCGGCGATTCCGGCGGCACTGCTGCTGTTGTGGCGCCGCGAAAAGCTGCCCACCTTCGCTCAGCTCAAAGGCCTGCTGCTGGTGGTGCTGGGGGTGATTGTCGGCTTTCCGGTGCTGTCGGCCTGGGCCATGCAGAGCCTGCCGGCCTCGCATGCCGCGCTGGTTAATGGCATCCAGCCCTTGTTCGTCGCCCTCTATGCCGCCTGGCTGGCTCACGAACGTCCATCACGCTCGTTCTGGGGCTGCGCGGCGCTGGGCAGCGCTCTGGTGTTGGGCTACGCATTGATCAATGGTGCCGGCAGCATCCAGTTGGGCGACCTGTGGATGTTAGCTGCAGTGGCCGTCGGTGGCCTGGGCTATGCCGAAGGTGGGCGGCTGGCACGGCAGATGGGCGGCTGGCAGGTGATCTGCTGGGCATTGGTGCTGTCGTTCCCGCTTCTGCTGGGGCCAGTGGCCTGGCTGGCCAGCCAGCACCAGGGCGCGATTTCGCCGCAAGCCTGGTGGGCGTTCGGTTACGTCACCTTGTTTTCGCAATTTCTGGGCTTTTTTTCCTGGTATTCGGGGCTGGCAATGGGCGGCATCTCCCGGGTCAGCCAGATTCAGTTGCTGCAGATTTTCTTCACCATCGCCCTGTCGGCCCTGCTGTTCGGCGAACAGGTCGAGCCGGTGACCTGGATTTTCGCCGCAGCGGTGGTTGGTACGGTGATTCTCGGGCGCAAGACTACGGTAGTCAGTGCGCCCGCCACGACAGTGAAGCTCAGCTAAAGTAGCCGTCAGCCCGCAACAAGGTTTCCAGGCACTGCTCGTCGATGGCGTAGAAGCTTTTCAGTTCGCCAATGCGCGCCAGGATGGACGCCGGATCAACCGGCCCGGCGCGTTTGACGGCCAGGATCATCTTGTTCTTGTTGGTGTGCTCCAGCGAAATGAACTCAAAGACCTTGGTCTCGTAGCCACAGGCCTCCAGCAGCAAGGCACGCAGGCTGTCGGTGACCATCTCGGCCTGCTGGCCCATGTGCAAACCATATTGCAGCATCGGTTGCAGCAGGCCCGGGCTCTGGATCTGCTGGCGAATCTGCTTGTGGCAGCAAGGCGAGCACATGATGATCGCCGCCCCGGAGCGGATGCCAGTGTGAATCGCATAGTCAGTGGCGATATCGCAGGCGTGCAAAGCGATCATCACCTCCAGCTCGCTGGGCGCCACACTGCGCACGTCACCACAGCGAAACACCAGGCCCGGATGCTCCAGCCGTGCGGCCGCGTTGTTGCACAGGGTGACCATGTCTTCGCGCAACTCAACACCGGTGACCTCGCCCTGCACCTGCAAGGTATTGCGCAGGTAATCGTGGATCGCGAAGGTCAGATAGCCTTTGCCGGAGCCAAAGTCGGCCACCCGCACCGGCTTGTCCAGGCGGATAGCCGAGCTAGCCAGGGCATGGGAGAACACTTCGATGAACTTGTTGATCTGCTTCCACTTGCGTGACATGGCAGGAATCAATTCATGCTGGCGGTTGGTAACGCCCAGGTCGGTGAGAAACGGCCGGGTCAGCTCCAGGTAGCGTTTTTTCTCCCGATCATGGGCCGCCGCAGGTGCCACACGCGATTGCCCGGCCTGGCTGCGTGACAGATTGGCCTTGCCCTTCTTGCTGAACTCCAGCTGCACTTCATCGCTGAGCGACAGCAGGTGAGCATTGCGAAACGAGCCTGGCAGCAGATCGGCGATCAGCGCCACAGCCTCAGCCAGCGGATGATTCTTGGTGATGTCGCGGGTCTTGTAGCGGTACACGAACGACAGGCAGGCCTGGCCCTTGAGGGTCACCGGCGCGATGAGGATACGCTGCAGGTCGGTCTCGGCACCGACATAGCGGGCCAGGACCAGCTTGACCAGCGCACTCTGCGCCAGGCAATCGTCCAGCAAGGTGAAGAATTGGGCACGCTGATCCACTACAGAGCCGGTAGCGGCATCGTTGGAAACTGACATTGACTACGCCTCGGGTGTCCCTTCGGGACCTTGAAAATCAGCGCGCAGTTTAAGCAATTAAGGCGGGAAACGGGACATTATTTTGTCGGAAGTTTCAGCAACACAATGGCGACCATTTAAAAAGTTACACATATAACAAATAGTAAACACGCCACTCAGTTTATACACAGCGCCACGATTGCCGCCCATCAAACACCCGTGTTACTTATAAAACAGCCTCACCCACACTGTTGATCAGCAACGTGATCAGCAACGGAGCAACTTCATTTATCAACACAAGGAACGTGCACATGATGCTGAAAACACTTATATCCGATGACACCCAGGCCACCCCCTCGGATATCCCGATCATCTATATAAAAACAGCGCTGCTGGATGAAGAGTTCGAAGGCCGCAGCCCGGCCCTGATCTTGACCAAAGAAGACATCTTCAACATCAAGCGTTATGAACGGCACAGCCTCAATCTGCCCGTCACGCTAACCGGTGTAGAACACGCTTTGGGCTTTAAAAAAAGCAACGTACCCGGTCTTGAACCTCAGGACATACTGCATACCTACCGCCAGATTCGCGACCATGCCTTGAGCTGGAGCCCGATTGAAAACAACATAAAAAGCGTGACCTTCACCATCGACCGGTTCGCGGGCAGCTTTTACAAAAACGGCAGCGCCATCATCGAAAGCATTGAGCAGATGAGCATCGCTCAACGTTTAAAACTCAAGGTTTCCGATCTGAGCGTGGCGTTCATCAATGACCTCGACCCGTCGGCCCTCGACGATCAGGACCTGAGCATTCGCAACGAGCTGTCAGCCTTTCTGAAAAGCATCGCTGACGAGGTGGAGCAGCATCGCCAGAGCGCCAGCACATTGAGCAACTCCATTGAAGTCTTCGCCAATACGTTGACTCAGACACTGATTCCGGACATCAATCAGAAATTCAATCAGGCAAACCAGTCCGGGTTGGCCTCTGAAATCACCGAACTGGAAAGGTACATTGATGACCTGACCCAGCAGATCGCCGAAAAAGCAGCGGAGTACAAAAAGAATGTAGCGCTGGCGTTCAGCGGTGCGCCAGGGGGAGCGTTTGGTCTGATTATCACCGGCGGTATATTTGGCAAAAAAGCCGAAGATGCCCGCAAGGCAAAAAATCGCCTGTTGAAAGAGAAGGACGCCGCCCTTGAAAAGCTGAAGGTCTCGCGCCCGCTTCTCAATACAGTTGCAAGCCTTGCCATCTACTTTGAGGACATGCAGTTCCGCATGCTCGATGCTCATCGCAGTGCCGTCAATCTGCGGGATATCTGGATGATGTTGTCTGAGTACATCCAGGCTGCTGCCAATGAACTGGAGACGATAGAAGACAACCAGTCTCTGCTGACCTTTGCCTTGAAATTCTCAAATGTCGTAACCCCCTGGAACGACATCAACGGCTTCACCAACAAGTTGCTGGCTGTTTTCAACAGCGCGCTTGAACAATTCAATAATCAATGACACTTATCGGTACAAGGATATGACCATGCTCGCTCCCGTTTCGCAGACTTTTAAAACACCTGACTTAAAAGCCATGACTGAGGCACAGACACTTATCTATAACCAGATCAAGTCATTATCACTTGATTTTCTACCGGTCATGAAAGACAAGCTGCCGTTCGTTAAAGCGGCCGTGAGCCAGGCGAGCTACACGTTTCGCAAAGAGCTCAACAAGGTATTGTCTACTGCACGTACTATCAACCTGAATCAAACCGATCAGCTTCGCGTGCAAATCGAGTCTGATGCCAGCCTGCATGCCGAGCAAAAACAGGAAGCGCTTCGGCAAGTGGAGGCACAACGTACCCACATCTTGTTGGCACTGGCCAACACCATGCGCCAGGCTGAAAGCGCCATGCTGCAAGGCATTGATGACCTGTCGCAAATCGATCTGAAACCGGCGAGCGAGCGGCTGCAACAGACGCTACAGAGCCGGCTCGACACCTATCAGGAAAGCATCACCGAACTCGGCAAACAGATGGCCGCCCTGATGGAAGACAAGCAAATCCTGGATGCGGCCATCACGGCATACGAGAAGAACAACCTGGCTGACGTTTTCAAGAATGTGTTGCCCAGCCCTGAAGAACTGGCGGCACTGACCAGCACACCTATTGCTGAAGTCGCCATAATCAATGCAGGCATCGCCCGCCTGGAGAAGTTACGGGACGAGATCAGTAAAGGCCTGAGCTATCTGGACCTGACGACAGAACGCGACAGACTCCGGGCACGTTACGATCAATTGCTCCGGGAATCGACCCGTATCAATCAACTGGCCCAGGAGGTCAGCCGTGATCTGCTGCAATTGAGCGCACTGTCCGACCTGGACCTGGGCAAGACAACCTGGGTAACCGAAGCACGCAAGGCGGTTGATTCACTGCATATGTTTAGCGATAGCTACTTGTCCGACACTCGCACCAGCAGCCTGATTCAGCAACAACTGCAAGAGCTGATTGCTTATCTGAACAAGCTCATCGGCATACAACGAGAACTCTGACAGGCCGTTAAAAAGCGCAGGTGAGGCAACCAGTACAAGGCAGTCTTAACCGCCGGCCAGGCACCTGCGATCAAACCAGAACCACCACGCGCCGGGCGCTCTCGGCGTGTGCACGCGTACGCGGAACATGGTCGGCCAGCAGCTCGCCACAGGCATGGATACAGCCTAGAAACCCACTCAGGTTCTGGCCGTTGCGTATCTGCTGGGTAAAGACGTTGATCATGGCTTTCCAGGTCTGGTCGTTGAGACGACTGGAAATGCCATGATCGACGAGAATTTCGACATAACGTTCGGCTTCACAGACAAACAGCAGAATTCCTGTACCGCCCGGCGCGGTATGCAGGTTCTGTTCAAGAAACTGCCGGCGGGCCAGGTTGCCTGCCCGCCAGCGGCGCACTGAGGACGGTACCAAACGGCTGGTGACCGGGGGAATACGGCACACCAGCGCAACCAGCAGAAATGTGACCAATTGGGCCAGCACCAACTGGCTGGCGTTGAACCAGTCAGTGACATAGTTGAAGACACCCGGCCCCAGCAGCGCCATGGCTCCGGCCCATACCAATGGCACGTAAGCGTAATCATCAGCCTTGGCCGCCAGCACAGTGACCAGTTCGGCATCGGTGCGCTGTTCAACGCGAGCAATCGCCTCGGCGACCTGCCGCTGTTCATCCTCACTGAGTAAAGCCATGTATCCCTCTTTCAGAGTCACACTCACCAGTTGCCGGAGGCACCACCGCCGCCAAACCCCTGATCGTCATCATGCCGGGTTGCCGCACTGCTACCTTTCAAACGCATGCGCCGGCCCAGATTGGTCATGGCGCAGGTCGACATCATCAGCACCAGCGCTGCCAGTACCAACAATGCCGGCCATAAGGTGCTGGCAGGCTGTCCTGGATAAAGATTTTCGGAACCAGGTTCAGGCCCATCCGGCACATGCCCGCCCAATGCCGTAACGATGGCCTGCGAGCCTAGCTCGATGCCAGTGGCAAAATTGCCCTCACGGAACTGGGGAGTCACCAGCATGTTGATGATCAGCGCCGACTGGGCATCACTGAGCTGATCGCGCAGGCCACTGCCGGCCTCGATGCGGACCTTGCGGTTGTCCCGCGAGACGATCAGCAGGACACCATTGTGTTTACCCTTCTGGCCGATCGACCAGGTCTTGGCCAGGCGCACACCATACTCTTCGATGGTCGCGCCTTGCAGATCAACCAGGGTGACCACCACGATCTGTTCGCCGGTCGCCTGTTCATGCTCCTGGAACATCTGCGACAACCGTGCGGTGGTCGGCATGTCAAGCAACTGCGCAGCATCCACCACCCGACCGGTCAGCGGCGGAAACAACAAAGCGGGCTCATCGGCCCGTACCACCTGGCTGCATATGCAGCACCACAGCACCCATCCCAGCACAAACTTCAAGGCTTCACCCGCACACACGACCCGCACAGCCGGACATCGTATACCAGTGCAGGGCCGCTTGCCGCTTTGCAGCACAGTTTCGAGGTACTTGCGTCACCCTCTGGATGCATCCTGGCGGGTCTCCTCTTGTAGTTTTTACGTTTCATGAAACGACGTGCCTTAGCCAAACGGCAAGTTCCCCGGCATAATCTGGCGCCTACCACGGAGTATCAGGCAAAAACCGTTGTCTATGCGAAGCATGATGCAACAATTAGCCCAACGACTACCCTGCACTCTGTCCGGACAATAACGCCAAAGGTTCAGATTCCCCACCTGCAAGCCTGGTATTCAATGCAAGTTGTCGGCAAAAGCCTTGAGAAATCATTCATGAACAAGTTGTGCCTAATAGGTCTGGCGGTCGCTCTGACCAGTCAAACGGCGCTGGCAGCTACACCGGCCAGAGCTTCGCAGCAAACACCTTTGCAAGCCAAGAATGCTTTCATCAATGACCTGATGAAGCAAATGACCCTGGATGAAAAAATCGGTCAACTGCGGCTGATCAGCATCAGCAAAGAGATGCCGCAACCGAAGATTCTCAAGGAAATTGCCGCCGGCCGCATTGGCAGCACGTTCAACTCCATCACCCGCGCGGAAAACCGCCCGCTGCAGGAAGCGGCAGTGGCCAAGAGCCGGCTGAAAATTCCGATGTTCTTTGCCTACGACGTGGTCCACGGCCATCGCACCATTTTCCCGATCAGCCTGGGTATGGCGGCCAGCTGGGACATGGACGCCATCGCCCTGAGCGGGCGTATTTCGGCCAAGGAAGCTGCCGCCGACGGCATCGACATGACCTTTGCGCCGATGGTCGATATTTCCCGCGACGCGCGCTGGGGCCGCAGCTCTGAAGGCTTTGGTGAAGATACCCACCTGGTGTCGAAAATTTCCGAGGTGATGGTCCGCTCATTCCAGAGCAAGGACCCGGCTGAAAAGACCAGCATCATGGCAGCGGTCAAGCACTTCGCTCTGTATGGTGCCGTTGAAGGCGGCCGCGACTACAACACCGTGGACATGAGCCCGACGCGCATGTACCAGGACTACCTGCCGCCGTATCGTGCCGGTCTCGATGCCGGGGCCGGTGGCGTGATGGTTGCCCTTAACTCGATCAATGGCGTGCCCTCCAGCGCCAACCTGTGGTTGATGCAAGACCTGCTGCGCAAGGACTGGGGCTTCAAGGGCGTGACCATCAGCGACCATGGCGCAATCGGCGAGCTGATCAAGCACGGTGTGGCCAAGGACGAGCGTGAAGCGGCCAAGCTGGCGATCAAGGCCGGTGTCGACCTGAGCATGAACGATGAAGCCTACGGCGAGCACTTGCCAGGCCTGGTCAAGGACGGCGAAGTCTCGATCACGGAAATCGACAACGCAGTGCGTGAAGTGCTGGGTGCCAAGTACGACATGGGACTGTTCGCTGACCCGTACCGGCGCATTGGCAACGCCGCCGACGACCCTGCCGACACCTACTCGGACGACCGCCTGCACCGCGCCGAAGCCCGCGATGTGGCGCGCAAGACCATGGTTCTGCTGAAGAACCAGAACGACACGCTGCCACTCAAAAAGCAGGGCACCATTGCCGTGATCGGCAGCCTGGCGCAAAGCAAACTCGACATGCTCGGCAGTTGGTCGGCGGCCGGTCGCCCCCACCAGTCAGTCACGATCTACGAAGGCCTGAGCAACGCTGTGGGTGACAAGGCCAAGCTGGTTTACGCACGTGGCGCCAACGTCAGTGACAAAGAGTATGTTCTCGATTACCTGAACTTCATCGAAAAAGAAATCGAAGTCGACCCGCGTCCGGCCCAGGAAATGATCGACGAAGCGGTCAAGGTCGCCGAGCAGTCCGATGTGATTGTCGCGGTAGTCGGTGAATCACGCGGCATGTCCCATGAGTCAGCCAGCCGCAGCACGCTGTACATCCCTGGCAAGCAACGCGACCTGATCAAGGCGCTCAAGGCAACCGGCAAGCCGCTGGTGCTGGTGTTGATGAACGGCCGCCCGCTGGCGCTGGGTGAAGAGCTGCAGCAGGCTGACGCGATGCTGGAGACCTGGTTCTCCGGCACCGAAGGCGGCAACGCGATTGCCGATGTGCTGTTCGGTGACTACAACCCATCCGGTAAACTGCCGATGACCTTCCCGCGTTCGGTGGGTCAATTACCGATGTATTACGCGCACCTGAACACCGGCCGTCCGTACACGCCGGGCCACCCGGGCAACTACACCTCGCAGTACTTCGAGGAGCAGACCCAGGGCCCGCTGTTCCCGTTCGGCTACGGTTTGAGCTACACCCGCTTTGAGCTGTCTGACGTCAAGTTGTCCAGCGCCAGGCTCAAGCGTCAGGACAAGCTGACTGCCAGTGTGACCCTGAAAAACACCGGCAAGGTCGCCGGCGCCACCGTCGTGCAACTGTACCTGCATGACGTCGCCGCTTCGGTCAGCCAGCCGGTCAAGGCGCTCAAGGGGTTCGAGAAAGTCAGCCTGGAGCCGGGCGAAGAAAAAGTCGTGACCTTCACGTTGAGCGAAAACGACCTGAAGTTCTACGACCAGAAACTCAAGTACGCTGCCGAAGCCGGTGAATTCAAAGTGATGATCGGCCTGGATTCGGCCGACGTCAAAGAGGCCAGCTTCACCCTGCTGTAAGACGTTTGACGAAACACTGGCGGCCTGGCTGCCAGTGTTCCTTGCCAAGGCAGTCCGTCCATGACCTCTACCCAGCGTACCCTGCGCCTGCTCACCTATGTTCTGATCATCGTCAGCGGCGCGGTGCTGTGCGCGGGGCTGGCAATGCACCAGGCGCAGCAGCATGTTTTGAGCGAAGAGGCCCGCCGCGCCAACCTGCAACTGTCGTTGTACGCCAATACCCTGCACACGCTGATCGAGCGCTATCGCGCCCTGCCGGCGGTGCTGGCGCTGGACAGCGAGATCCGGGCAGCCGTCAGTGGTCCGCTCAGCGAGCAGGCGCAAGCCGAACTCAACCGCAAGCTGGAAAGCATCAACGGCGCCGCCCACTCATCGACACTTGAACTGATGGACCGCCATGGCGTTGCAGTCGGCGCCAGTAACTGGCGCACGCCACAGAGCTACGTCGGCAACAACTACGGCTTTCGTCCGTACTTTTCACAAGCCCGCGCCAAAGGCGTGGGCCGTTTCTATGCCGTTGGTGTGACCACCGGCATTCCGGGTTACTTCCTGTCCAACGCGGTGCTCGACGACCACGGCGAATTCATTGGCGCCATGGTGGTCAAGCTGGAGTTCCCGAGTCTGGAACGCGAATGGGCACTCAATACCACTGACCTGTTGATGGTCAGCGACACCAAAGGCATTGCGTTTCTGGCCAACCAGCCTGAATGGCGCTACCGCGAGCTGCTGCCGATTTCTGTCGAAGACCGCGCCGAATTGCTCAGCACCCGTCAGTACGACAAAAAACCCTTGTCGCCACTGCGCAGCCGCGTGTTGCAGCGCTTCGGCCCCAATAGCCACCTGAGCCGGGTCGAAGCACCATCAGGTACGGCCGATTATCTCTGGCAGTCCATGAGCCTGCCGGATGAAAACTGGACCCTGCACCTGCTGCGCAAGCCTGAAGCCGCCAATGAAGATGTGCGCAATGCCGCACTGGCCGCCGCCGGGCTGTGGCTGACGCTGGTGTTCCTATGCCTGTTCCTCTCCCAGCGCTGGCGCATGGCACGCCTGCGTGAGCGTAGCCGCGATGAACTGGAGCAACTGGTGCAAGAGCGTACCCGTGACCTGCGCACGGCCCAGGAAGGTCTTGTGCAATCGACCAAGCTCGCCGCACTGGGGCAGATGTCGGCGGCGTTGGCCCACGAAATCAACCAGCCGCTGACCGCCCAGCGCATGCAACTGGCAACGTTGCGCCTGCTGCTTGACCAGGGTCGTATCGAGGATGCCAATCAGGCGCTGGCGCTGCTCGATCAGCAACTGACCCGTATGGCCGCCTTGACCGGGCACTTGAAAACCTTTGCCCGCAAAAGCCCGGACGGGCTACGCGAACGCCTGGACCTGGCCCATGTGGTCGATCAGGCACTGCTGCTGCTCGACACCCGCCTGCGCGAAGAACAGATCGAATGCGTCCTGCATCTGGCTCGACCGGCCTGGGTACGCGGCGATGCCATTCGCCTCGAGCAAGTGTTGATCAACCTGCTACGCAACGCGCTCGATGCCATGCGCGAGCGGCCACGCAAGCGCCTGGAAGTAAAGATCGAAGCGGTCGGTGAGCAATGGCAACTGAGTGTGACCGACACCGGGACCGGGATCGACAGCGCGCACCTGTCCAGCCTGTTCGATCCGTTTTTCACGACCAAGCCTGTCGGTGACGGCCTGGGTCTGGGTCTGGCGGTGTCTTACGCCATTATTCACAGCCTGGGCGGGCAGCTGAGCGCGCGCAATGTCGCTGGCGGTGCCATGTTCAGTTTCAGCCTGCCCAATGACTTTCTGGAGTCGGAGCCATGAGTCTCAACTCAGTGATTGTCGTGGATGATGAAGCCGCGATTCGCCAGGCCATCGAGCCCTGGTTGACGCTTTCAGGATTTGAAGTGCGCCTGCACCCACGCGGCGAAGAATGCCTGGCCCAGTTACCGGAACACTTTCCAGGTGTGGTGCTCAGCGATGTACGCATGCCCGGCATGGACGGCCTTGAGTTGTTGTCACGCCTGCGCGCGATAGACAAGGACTTGCCAGTGATTCTGCTCACTGGCCACGGTGATGTCCCCATGGCGGTGGAAGCCATGCGTAACGGCGCCTACGATTTTCTGGAAAAGCCCTTCAGCCCTCAGGCCTTGCTCGACACCCTGCGCCGCGCGTTGGAAAAACGCCAACTGGTCCTCGAAAATCGCCGCCTGCACGGACAGGCCGACGCCCGGGCTCAGCTTGAAGCCACGCTGCTGGGCGTCTCGCCAGGGCTGCAGACGTTGCGCCGCCAGGTGCTGGAACTGGCCGACATGCCGGTCAATGTGCTGATCCGTGGCGAAACAGGCAGCGGCAAGGAACTGGTCGCCCGCTGCCTGCACGACTTTGGCTCGCGGGCAGCTCAACCGTTCGTCGCTCTGAACTGCGCTGCCATTCCGGAGCACCTGTTCGAGGCCGAACTGTTCGGCCACGAAAGCGGTGCATTTACCGGCGCCCAGGGTAAACGCATAGGCCGCCTCGAATATGCCCATGGCGGTACGCTGTTTCTCGATGAGATCGAAAGCATGCCGCTGGCGCAACAAGCCAAGTTGCTGCGGGTTCTGCAAGACCGACAACTGCAACGTCTGGGCTCGAACCAGAACATTGCCGTGGATGTGCGGATCATCGCCGCAACCAAGCCAGACTTGCTTGAAGAGGCACGGGCCGGACGTTTTCGCGAGGACCTGGCCTATCGCCTGAACGTCGCCGAGCTGCGCCTGCCGCCCTTGCGTGAACGCCGCGAAGACATCGCCCTGTTGTTCAATCATTTCGCCCAGAGCGCAGCCGAACGGCTGAGCCGCCCGGCACCGCAACTCAGCGGCCAGCAGCTTGGTAACCTGCTCAGCCACGACTGGCCAGGCAATGTCCGCGAACTGGCCAACGCCGCCGAGCGCGAAACGCTGGGGCTCAATCCACAACCAAGCGAAGCGGTAGCACAATCGCTTGCCGACCAGCAGGAGGCCTTTGAGGCCCAGTGCCTGCGTGCTGCCTTGAGCCGGCATAAAGGCGACATCAAGGCGGTGCTCAATGAACTACAACTGCCGCGGCGTACTCTGAACGAGAAGATGCAGAGGCATGGGCTGGTGCGCGATATGTTTCTTTAAGGCACCTTCAGTCGCGGCAACAGCCAATGACAAAGCATAATGCCACTATCCGTTACCTGATAATGCCTTGCTGCCAATAGCGCTGGATTCGAGACTGTGCCTGCCGTGACCACCTCCCTGAATAGCTCCATGGCGAATGCATCTGCCGGACGTTTTATCCGCGAACATGACTGGAGCGCCAGCACGCTGGGGCCAAAGGAACACTGGCCGCCTGCCCTGCCCGCCAGCCTGAACCTGATCCTCTGCTCGCCACAACCGATGCTGCTGTTCTGGGGCGCACAGCATCTGCTGCTGGCCAATGATGCTGGCTGCGCGCTGTTGGGCCTGACCGCGCAACAGGCCCTGGGCCATCCCGCCGCAGCGCTGCCCCAACTGCCGTGGGGCAACCTCGAACCGCTCATTACCCAGAGCCTGACTGGCCAGGCCAGCCGTTGCGAATTGCTGCAGATCCACTCCCCCGTACCCGGTTGCTGGTCACTGTCCTGCTCGCCAATTGCCGATGATGATGGCCAGGTTCTCGGCGCCTTCTGTGTGGTGCATGACGTAACGGCACAACGCCAGGCCCAGACTCGCCTGCAGGAAGAGTTGGCCTTCTCGCAGAGGGTGCTGGCCAGCCTCAATGATTGCATCAAACTCATGGACCTCGATGGACGGCTGAGCTACATGAACGAAGGTGGCCAGCGGTTGATGGAGGTCAGCGACTTCAATGCCATCCGCGGTTGCCCATGGCCGGATTTCTGGGAAGGTCAGGGCCAGGCAGATGTGCATCGGGCAATCAGCACCGCGCGCAATGGCCAGAGTTCCAGCTTCAGTGGATTGGCCCGCACCATGGGCGGCAGCGAGAAGTGGTGGCACGTACAAGTCAGCCCGGTGTTTGGCAGAGACCGCAAGCCAGAAAAAATCCTCAGCGTCTCACGTGACATGACGCCCTTGTATGAAGCTGAAGAAGCGCTGCGCACCCTTAATGAATCCCTTGAGCAGCAAGTGCAGGAGCGCACCCGTGAGCACGACAGGATCTGGCGCCTGTCTACCGACCTGATGCTGGTCGCGCGCTTTGACGGCACCATCCATGCGCTCAACCCTGCCTGGAATACGGCGCTGAACTGGAGTCCAGAGCAACTGCTGGGCAGCGACTTTATGACGCTTGTGCACCCTGAGGATCAGCCCGGCACCCGTGAGGCTATGGCTCAGCTCATGAGCGGGCAGAGCATTTCCGACTTCAAGAACCGCTACCGGCGCGCCGATGGCGCTTATCGCACCATTGCCTGGACGGCCGTACCCGACCAGCAATTCATCCATGCCGTGGGCCGGGATATCCAGAATCAGGAAGAAGCAGGCGAGGCCTTGCGCATCTCCGAGGAAGCCTTGCGCCAGGCTCAGAAGCTCGAAGCCATCGGCCAGTTGACCGGTGGCGTGGCCCATGACTTCAACAATCTGCTGACCATTATCAAGTCCTGTACCGACCTGTTGAAATCGTCGCAGCTTTCGCCAGCCAAGCGGGTCAAGTATGTCCAGGCCATTTCCAGTACCGTGGATCGCGCCGCCCGGCTGACCGGCCAGTTACTGGCTTTCGCCCGCCGTCAAGCGCTGCAGCCGGAAGTCTTCGACATCAACGAATGTGTGTCGCGCATTGGCGAAATGATGGACACCCTGACCGGTTCACGCATTCAGGTGTCTATCGAGCTGCCCGCCGAACCTTGTTATATCTATGCCGATCAGAGCCAGTTCGACACAGCGCTGGTCAACATGGTGGTCAATGCCCGCGACGCCATGGCCGGCGTGGGCCAACTGACGATTCAGGTCGAACGGCTGCATGCACGGACTGACTCGCCATTACCCGACCTGGCCGAAGGCGATTACGTGACCATCACGCTGACCGACACCGGTGCCGGGATTGCTGCAGATCAACTCAGCCTGATCTTCGAGCCCTTCTACACCACCAAGGCCGCCGGCCAAGGCACCGGTCTTGGCCTGTCACAGGTGTTCGGCTTCGCCAAGCAGTCTGGCGGCGAAGTGGTGGTCGACAGCGAGCTGGGCCATGGCAGTCGCTTCACGCTTTACCTGCCCAGTGCCCGCCAGGCCCCGCAGCCTCGCCCACGCCAACCGGTCACCGTCACGGCTGGCGAAAGTGGTTTGCAGGTGCTGATGGTCGAGGACAACCCGGAGATCGGCACCTACACTTCGGCCATGCTCGAACAGTCCGGCTTCAAAGTCTTATGGGTGCCTGGCGCCCGTGAAGCCTTGCAGGAGCTGAAGAATCGCCCGGAACATTTCCATGTGGTGTTTTCCGATATCGCCATGCCCGGCATGAGCGGCCTCGAACTCTGCGCACAGATCCATCGCCAATGGCCAGACCTGCCGGTAATCCTCACCACCGGTTACAGCACCGAGTTTGTCGACGTCAGCCATGAGCAGGCTGAGCGCTTTGACTTGTTGCCAAAGCCCTACCGGGTTGAAGAGCTCAGCGCACGACTGCATAGCTGCGTGCAGCGTCACCGTCGCTGAGACTTTTATAAGCAAGAATCCGCTTATGGCTGGCCGGTCAATAAGCGGATTCTTGCTTATCCGGACTGCCATAACGGCTCTATTCCGGGCTTTCTCTATGTGGCACAGGTTCTGCAAAAGGGTCATAAGGCTGCACGACGGCTTTCTAAAAACAATGACCGGACAAGGATCACTATGGCCCTCCCCAACTCCCTCTCAGAGTCGGCTGGCACCTCTGCCTCCGAAAAAACCACCTCCTCGCGCCTGAAGTCGATTTTCAGTGGTTCAGTAGGCAACATGGTCGAATGGTACGACTGGTATGTCTATGCGGCCTTTTCGCTGTATTTTGCCAAGGCTTTTTTCCCTGCTGGCGACACGACCGCACAGTTGCTCAACACCGCCGCAATCTTCGCCGTAGGCTTCCTGATGCGCCCGATCGGCGGTTGGCTGATGGGCCTCTACGCTGACCGCAAAGGCCGCAAGGCCGCACTGATGGCCTCGGTCATCCTGATGTGCTTCGGCTCACTGGTCATTGCCCTGACCCCAAGTTATGAAACCATCGGCATCGGTGCGCCGATCCTGTTGATCATCGCCCGTCTGCTTCAAGGCCTGTCGGTCGGGGGCGAGTACGGCACCTCGGCCACCTACCTCAGCGAGATGGCGACCAAGGAGCGTCGCGGGTTCTTCTCCAGCTTCCAGTATGTGACCCTGATTTCCGGCCAGCTCATCGCCCTGGCTGTATTGATCGTTCTGCAACAGACGCTGACCGAGGAACAGCTGTACTCCTGGGGCTGGCGTATTCCGTTCATCATCGGTGCCCTGTGTGCGGTGGTAGCTCTGTACCTGCGTCGCGGCATGGAAGAAACCGAGTCGTTCACCAAGGCGAAGAAACAGGAACCCAAGGAAAGCCTGATGCGCACCCTGATGCGTCATCCCAAAGAGCTGGCGACCGTGGTCGGCCTGACCATGGGCGGCACCCTGGCGTTCTACACCTACACCACCTACATGCAGAAGTACCTGGCCAACACCGTAGGCATGAGCAAAAGCGACTCGACCAT
Source organism: Pseudomonas sp. LJDD11 (assembly GCF_024584215.1). Taxonomy (NCBI): domain Bacteria; kingdom Pseudomonadati; phylum Pseudomonadota; class Gammaproteobacteria; order Pseudomonadales; family Pseudomonadaceae; genus Pseudomonas; species Pseudomonas sp. LJDD11. Next base: position 77,129 of record NZ_JANJFL010000002.1, on the reverse strand, counting down.
GATCTCGGCCGCGACGCTGTTCCTGTTCATGTGTCTGCAGCCGCTGGTCGGCGCGCTGTCCGACAAGATCGGCCGCCGTCCAATCCTGATCGCCTTCGGCGTACTGGGGACTCTGTGCACCGTACCCATCCTCACCACTCTGCAGACCATCCAGACCTGGTGGGGCGCGTTCTTCCTGATCATGGGCGCACTGATCATCGTCAGTGGCTATACCTCGATCAATGCCGTGGTCAAGGCTGAGCTGTTCCCTGCCGAAATCCGTGCCCTGGGTGTCGGCCTGCCTTACGCCCTGACCGTCTCGCTGTTTGGCGGCACTGCCGAATTCATCGCCCTGTGGTTCAAGAGCATCGGTATGGAAAGCGGCTACTACTGGTACGTCACTGCGTGCATTTCCTGCTCGCTGCTGGTGTACATCTTTATGAAGGACACCCGTAAGCACTCGCGGATCGAGACCGACTGATCTAGCGTCACAGTGATATCAGGGGGCAGTCCACCAGCGTGGGCTGCCCCTTTTTCGTTCAGCGAGCAGCCACTGCACGAGCCGGCCCTGAACCCGCAGGCCTTGATTTAATAGTGCTTCTTGATTTGTCAAGATGCTTTCCCGTGAGATATCCCGAAAAATGCACGTCAAGCGTTCGATTTCTTGTACAAGGCCCGAAAACCGGGCATCGAGGCCAACTATCATTTTCAGCAATGATCGCTAACAACCCTATTAACTTCTTAATAATCCTTGGACACGTAACATGGCCTCCATACCGGGAACACAACTGAACCCGAACCGACTTCCCGAATTGGAGCTACCATCATGAAAAAGACCACTCTGTTTGCCAGCATCGCTTTCTCCGTAATGGCTACCAGCGCTTTCGCCCTGCCGGTGACTGATGCCGTTCAACAACCTCTGAGCGCTGACTACATCGCAGCCGATGGCTCGGACAACGTTGGCCCTAACCGCCAGCCAGTTCTGGACACCAATAGCAGCGCCGATCAAGGCCTGGCTGCTGACGGTGCCGACCACGTGGGCGCCAACCGCCTGACCTCCGACGGTGCTGACCACGTAGGCGCCAACCGCCTGGCCGCCGACGGTGCAGACCACGTGGGCGCCAACCGTCTGACCTCCGATGGTGCCGACCATGTAGGTGCCAACCGCCTGGCCGCTGACGGTGCTGACCACGTAGGCGCCAACCGCCTGACCTCCGACGGTGCTGACCACGTAGGCGCCAACCGCCTGGCCGCCGATGGCGCTGACCGTGTCGGTGCTAACCGCCTGATCTGATTTGCTTCATCGCTTCATCCTCCTCCCTTGATGCTCCTTGTATGCCAGTCAGCCCCCTGACTGGCATTTTTTTTGGCTTCGGGCTTTCACGAGAACTGAACTGATGAAACTCTGCGGTACTACAGTATCGGGCACGCTTATACCAACACGGTGCCTGTCCTCGACAGGCTCTGTGAGGCGATAATCCATAGGCTTTACCAGTCCTCCGGCAGCAAGGAAAACCGCCATGTCAGACGAGATTTACTCTTACGAACCCGCTAAAGGCCATGGCCTGCCGCACGACCCGTTCAACGCCATCGTCGGCCCTCGGCCCATCGGCTGGATTTCTTCTAAGGATGCCCAGGGGGTTCTGAACCTGGCGCCATACAGCTTCTTCAATGCCTTCAACTACACTCCGCCGATCATCGGCTTCAGCAGCGTGGGCCGCAAAGACAGCCTGAACAACATCGAACAGACCGGTGAGTTCGTCTGGAACCTGGCCACACGCTCACTGGCCGAGGCCATGAATCAGAGCTGCGCAGCAGTACCGGCCGAGGTCGACGAATTTCGTCTCGCCGGCCTGACGCCCCTGCCTTCACAGGTGATCTCGACGCCCAGAGTCAAAGAGACGCCGGTGTCATTCGAATGCAAGGTGACACAAATCATCCAGCTCAAACGTGCAGATCAGGAGCCGGTGCCCAGTTGGCTGATTCTCGGCGAGGTGGTGGCCGTCCATATCGCCAGCTGGCTACTCAAGGACGGCATTTATGACACGGCTGCCGCCGAGCCGATTTTGCGTGGCGGTGGACCGGCGGACTACTTCCAACTGGGCCCTGAAGCGTTGTTCAAAATGAACCGCCCGGTGGTCTGAGCCGGGACTCAGGAAACCTGACGCCACACCAGGTCGGCGTCAGCATCCACGTCGAGCAAGCGCTCCAGCTCGTCGCTGGCAGCCTGGTCAGCGTCATCAGCAGTCTTGAACAGCTGACCCGGCAACACCGCATGAAAACGCGGCGCACCGCCGCCCTCCAGCGATTTGACAGCGATTGCGGCCTGATAGCCGCCTTGGGTCGGGATCATCGCGGTGACCGCTTCGTAATACTCGAAAACCTTGCGTGCCATGGATCTTTTGCCTGTCCTGAAAATCGGGCCGCAATTCTAACCTGCGGTGCCAGCAGGTTTGCCAGCATGACCTAGACTCTAAGTAACTCTTCCTCTACTCCACGGTTGATCCAAGGGGTGCCTTATGAGAGTCACAACAAGAAAATGCCTGGCTGCAGTGGGTCTTGTCGCCGTCGTCGCCCTCTACGCAGCAGGCGCCTACCGCATCGAACTGGCGCGCCTGTCGCCACATAGCGTGGTCTGTATGTTCGGCCACTGCGCCCCGGCAAATGCTTCACTCGTGGTATTGCGATGACGACCCGAGTAGTACTTCGCAGGGCTATCGATTAGCAAGCTAACGCAATAGACTGATGGCACAACAGCCTTCAGGTTTTGCCGTGACCTGCCCTAGCCCATCGACACCCGCAACCACGCCGGGAATTCGCAGCATTCTGTTCGCCCTGATGCTGGCGATCTTTCTCAGTGCGCTGGATCAAACCATCGTTGCCGTCTCGTTGCCTGCCATTTCCAGCCAATTGCACGATGTCGAGCTACTGGCCTGGGTGATCTCGGGTTATCTGGTGGCCATGACCGTAGCCGTGCCGATCTACGGCAAGCTGGGCGACCTCTATGGGCGCAGGCGCCTGATGCTTACCGGCCTTGCGCTGTTCACCCTCGCCTCGTTGTTTTGCGCGCTGGCGCAAAATATGGAACAACTGGTGCTGGCCCGGGTGCTGCAAGGTATAGGCGCCGGCGGCATGGTATCGGTCAGTCAGGCAATCATCGGTGACATAATCCCGCCTCGTGAACGCGGCCGTTATCAGGGTTATTTCAGCAGTATGTACGCCTTGGCCAGCGTCGCAGGCCCGGTATTGGGCGGCTTGATGACTGAGTATCTGTCGTGGCGCTGGGTGTTTCTCATCAACCTGCCGCTGGGCATCGCCGCCTGGCTGGTCGCCCGGCGCACCCTCAGGGGTCTGCCAACACCGCAGCGCAAACCGGTGATCGATTATCTGGGCAGCATGTTGATGATCATCGGCCTCAGCGCGCTGTTACTGGGCATCACCCAGATCGGCCAGGGCCATGCGTTGAACGACCGCCCGGTGCAGTGGTTGCTCGGCATAGCCTTGCTGAGCCTGGCGCTGTTCATTGCTTACGAACGCAAAGCCATCGAGCCGGTGCTGCCGATGCATCTGTTCGCCAGCCGCAGCGCAGTGCTGTGCTGGATCACCGTATTTTTTGCCAGTTTCCAGTCGATCTCCCTCAGCGTCCTGATGCCGCTGCGCTATCAGACGCTGACCGGCTCAGGCGCCGACAGCGCAGCGCTGCATTTGCTGCCGCTGGCCATGGGCATGCCGTTGGGCGCCTACTGTGCCGGGCGTCATACCTCCTTGAGCGGCCGCTACAAACCGCTGATTGTCAGTGGCGCCTTGCTGATGCCACTGACGATCATGGGCATGGCCTTCAGTGCACCGCAGGATGTACTGCTGACCAGCCTGTTCATGATCCTGACCGGCATCGCCACCGGCATGCAGTTCCCCACCTCGCTGGTGGGTAGCCAGAACGCCGTACAGGCCAAGGATATCGGGGTGGCGACCAGCACCAGCAACTTGTTCCGCTCATTGGGCGGGGCACTGGGCGTGGCATTGATGTCGGCACTGCTGCTGGCCATGCTGCAGGATACCGGGATCGGACATATGGGGGCTGGCAGCCTGGGTGGCGAGGGACAGTCGGGTAATGCCCTGCTCGACAGCCTTAACGCCAGTAGCGGGCCGGCCCTTGAAGCTTTGCGGGCCGAGCTGGCGGTGACCTTCCGGCAGTTGCTGATGGTCAGTGCGGCAATCGCCCTGCTGGGCCTGGCCGCCGCACTGGCCATGCCCAATCAGATGCTGCGTGGCCGTGAATGACATCTATCTGCCATGACAGGCTGGCCAACAACGGCTATAACCGTTAACCGGCCGATAATACTGCCGGGGCTACCTTAGCAATACGCAACGCGGGGCTAAAGCGCAGCATGTCCATGCACACATCGACCCATTGCTCAGCCTGCTGGTCCAGCGAGAAACCTTCAGGTATCAGTAACCACTGGGCAAGGATGCCATCGACAAAGGCATGCAGGCCGATGGCGGCTTTGTCGATGTCCAGTTCCGCCGGGAGCTGGCCCTTGCGCACGGCATTGCTTAATGAAAGACCGATACGTTCGTTACACCACAAAGCGTTATCACGTCGCTGACGGCGGAAGTCGCACATTTCATCGGTGAACTCGCACTTATGGAAAAGGATCTCATTGATGCGCCGGGTTTTAGGGTCTCTGGAAACTTGGCGAAACAAATGAATCAGCAGCTTTTTCATGCAACCCAACGGGTCGGTCTCGTCCTCGCTCAGACTGGCCTGGGACATTTCTTCAAGAGGCTCGTGCAAGCTGTCGAGCATGGCCTGTACCAGTTCGGCCTTGTTGGTGAAATGCCAGTAGATGGCACCGCGCGTCACACCGGCCAGGGTGGCGATATCGGCCAGGGTGGTACGCGCTACGCCGCGCTCATAGAACGCCTGTTCGGCGGCCTCGAGAATCTGGGCGCGAGTAACTTGGGCTTCCTCTTTGGTACGACGAACCATGGCATAAAACCTCTAAAAATGCTCCAGCCCTTGCTGCACGTGGCCTGGAGATGTGCTCGGGCGGCCTTTGTTACGCCTTGTCCCGATCGCGATTACAGCTTCATGAAGCGTAGTGGCAGGTTGTTTACAAACAGCCGTGAATGTAAGTATATTTATTAGCATGCTACGTATCTAGCTGCAAAATTTTTTTACACCTTTACTTTCTTGAGCAATCAAGGCTTTCGGCCCCCGAGGATCTTCATGCAATTCAAGCCAGCTGTTCCCGTTCTGGTCACTGCCGTCGCCCTGGCAACACTGCTCAGCGGTTGTAGCAAGAAGGAAGAAGCGGCCCCGCCCGCTCAGACTCCTCAGGTCGGCGTTGTTACCCTCAAAGCACAGCCCTACACCCTGACCACCGAGCTGCCAGGCCGCACCACCGCGTTCCGGGTGGCCGAAGTACGCCCACAGGTCAACGGCATCATTCTCAAGCGTCTGTTCACCGAGGGCGGCGACGTCAAGGCTGGCCAGCAGCTTTATCAGATTGATCCGGCCATGTACGAGGCCACGGCCAACAGCGCCCGTGCCACCCTGCAATCGGCCAAATCGCTGGCCGACCGCTACAAATTGCTGGTCAACGAGCAAGCCGTCAGCCGCCAGGAATACGACCAGGCCGTGGCCACCAGCCGCGAAGCCCAGGCGTCGCTGCAAACCGCCGAGATCAACCTGCGCTACACCAAGGTCCTGGCGCCAATCTCCGGCCGTATCGGTCGCTCTTCGGTGACTGAAGGTGCGCTGGTCAGCAATGCGCAAACCGAAGCCATGGCGACCATTCAGCAGCTCGACCCGATTTATGTGGATGTAGTGCAGTCCTCCGCCGAAATGCTCAAGCTGCGTTCGGATCTGGAAAGCGGCAAGTTGCAGAAAGTCGGCAGCAATGCCGCCAAGGTCAAGCTGACCCTGGAAGACAACAGCGCCTACCCGCAGGAAGGCACGCTTGAGTTTTCCGAGGTTTCGGTCGACCAGGGCACCGGTTCGGTCACCCTGCGTGCCGTGTTCCCAAACCCTGAGCATCGTCTGCTGCCAGGCATGTTCGTTCACGCCCAGTTACAGGCGGGCACTAACGCCAAGGCCATTCTCGCGCCGCAGCAGGGCGTGACCCGCGACCAAAAAGGCACGCCGACCGCACTGGTCGTCAATAAGGACAACAAGGTCGAGCTGCGCACCCTGGTGGCCAACCGCACCGTGGGCGACAAGTGGCTGATCGAAAAAGGCCTGAGCGAAGGTGACCGGGTAATCACCGAGGGCCTGCAGTACGTCAAGCCTGGTGCCGAAGTCAAAGTATCCGAAGCGACCAACGTCAAAGGCGCCAACCCGGCACCTGCTGCGGCCACTGACAAAGCCGCTGGCAGCCAAGGGGAGTAACCCATGTCGAAATTCTTTATTGATCGCCCTATTTTTGCCTGGGTGATCGCCTTGGTGATCATGCTGGTGGGCGGCCTGTCGATTCTCAAGCTGCCGATCAACCAGTACCCGAGCATCGCCCCGCCAGCCATCGCCATTCAGGTCACCTATCCGGGTGCCTCGGCGCAGACGGTCCAGGATACGGTGGTTCAGGTCATTGAGCAGCAGCTCAACGGCATCGACAACCTGCGTTATGTGAGTTCGGAAAGTACCTCCGACGGCAGCATGACCATTACCGTGACCTTCGAACAAGGCACCAACCCTGACACCGCCCAGGTTCAGGTGCAGAACAAGCTGAACCTGGCCACGCCTCTGTTGCCGCAGGAAGTGCAGCAACAGGGTATTCGCGTTACCAAGGCCGTGAAAAACTTCCTGATGGTGATCGGTCTGGTATCTGAAGACGGCAGCCTGACCAAGGAAGACCTGGCCAACTACATCGTCTCCAACATGCAGGACCCTATTTCGCGGACCTCAGGGGTAGGCGACTTCCAGGTATTCGGTGCCCAGTATGCGATGCGGATCTGGCTCGACCCGGCCAAGCTGAACAACTTTCAGTTGACCCCGGATGATGTCAGGACAGCGGTCAGTGCCCAGAACGTCCAGGTTGCTTCCGGCCAGTTGGGCGGCCTGCCAGCCGTTCAGGGCCAGCAACTCAACGCGACCATTATTGGCAAGACCCGGCTGCAGACTGCCGAGCAATTTGAAAACATCCTGCTCAAGGTCAACACCGACGGCTCTCAAGTACGCTTGAAAGATGTCGCGACCGTGGGCCTGGGTGCACAGAACTATAGCGTCGACTCGCAGTTCAACGGTAAACCGGCTTCTGGTCTGGCGATCAAACTGGCACCGGGTGCCAACGCCCTGGACACGGCCAAAGCGATTCGTGCGACCGTGAGCTCGCTGGAGCCGTTCTTTCCGCCGGGCATGAAGGTCGTATTCCCGTATGACACCACCCCGGTGGTCAGCGAGTCGATCTCCGGCGTAGTCCACACCCTGCTCGAAGCCGTGGTTCTGGTCTTTCTGGTGATGTACCTGTTCCTGCAGAACTTCCGCGCCACGGTGATTACCACCCTGACTGTGCCGGTGGTACTGCTGGGCACCTTCGGTATCCTCGCGGCATTCGGCTTCACCATCAACACCCTGACCATGTTCGGTATGGTGCTGGCCATCGGTTTGCTGGTGGACGATGCCATCGTTGTGGTGGAAAACGTCGAACGGGTGATGATCGAAGATAAACTCTCACCACGCGATGCGACGATCCGCTCCATGGAGCAGATTCAGGGCGCGCTGGTAGGTATTGCCCTGGTGCTGTCGGCAGTACTGCTGCCCATGGCGTTCTTCGGTGGTTCCACCGGGGTCATCTATAAGCAGTTCTCGATCACCATCGTCTCGGCCATGGCCCTGTCGGTGATCGTGGCACTGATCTTCACCCCGGCGCTGTGCGCCACCATGCTCAAACCTATCGACCACTCCCACGATCTGGAGAAACGCGGGTTTTTCGGCTGGTTCAACCGCACCTTCGACCGTGGCGTTCACGGTTACGAGCGCGGCGTGGCCGGGATGCTCAAGCACAAGTGGCCAGCCTACCTGGGCTACGTACTGATCTGCGTCGGCATGGTCTGGATGTTCAACCGCATCCCGGCCGCGTTCCTGCCAGAGGAAGACCAGGGCGTGATGTTCGTGCAGGTGCAGACCCCGGCCGGTTCCACTGCCGAGCGCACCCAGCAGGTCATGGACACCATGCGTGAGCACTTGCTGAGCAAGGAATCCGATTCGGTACAGTCGGTGTTTACCGTCAACGGCTTCAACTTTGCAGGCCGGGGCCAGAACTCGGGTATCGCCTTCGTATTGCTTAAACCGTGGGGTGAGCGCGAAGGCGCGCACAACAGCGTGTTCGAGCTGGCCAAGCGTGCACAGGGCTACTTCTTTACCCTGCGCGATGCAATGGTGTTCGCAGTGGTCCCGCCTTCGGTACTGGAACTGGGTAACGCCACCGGTTTCGACGTCTACCTGCAGGACCAGGGCGGTGTCGGCCATGACAAACTCATGCAGGCACGCAATCAGTTGCTCGGGGCAGCAGCGCAAAGCAAGATCCTCGCGGGTGTACGCCCCAACGGCCTGAACGATGAGCCGCAATATCAGCTCAGCATTGATGACGAGCGCGCCCGCGCCTTGGGCATCAGCCTGGCGGACATAAACAGCACCCTGTCGATTGCTTTCGGTAGTAGCTACGTAAACGACTTCATTGATCGTGGCCGGGTCAAGAAGGTTTACCTGCAGGGTAATGCCGATGCGCGCATGAACCCTGAAGACCTGAACAAGTGGTACGTGCGTAATGGCTCCGGGCAAATGGTGCCGTTCTCGGCGTTCAGCAGCGGCGAGTGGGTGTTTGGTTCGCCAAAACTGTCGCGTTACAACGGTGTACCTGCCGAGGAAGTACTGGGTACTCCGGCACCGGGCTACAGTACCGGCCAGGCCATGGCCGAGATCGAGCGGCTGGCCAAGGATCTGCCTGCGGGCATCGGTATCTCCTGGACCGGCCTGTCGTACGAAGAACGCTTGTCCGGCTCTCAGGCGCCGGCCCTCTACGCCCTGTCGCTGCTGGTCGTATTCCTCTGCCTGGCGGCCCTGTATGAGAGCTGGTCGATCCCGATTGCAGTCATGCTGGTCGTACCGCTGGGGGTTATCGGTGCACTGATGGCAACCAGCTTGCGCGGCTTGTCCAATGACGTGTTCTTCCAGGTCGGGCTATTGGTGACAGTGGGTCTGGCAGCGAAGAACGCCATTCTGATCGTCGAGTTCGCCAAGGAACTGCACGAACAGGGCAAAGGCCTGGTAGAGGCTACAATCGAAGCCTGCCGGATGCGTTTGCGCCCGATCATCATGACTTCGATGGCGTTTATTCTTGGTGTTGTACCACTGGTCATTGCCAGCGGCGCAGGCTCGGGTAGCCAGCATTCGATTGGTACTGGCGTAATTGGCGGTATGATTACCGCCGTCGTTCTGGCGATCTTCTGGGTGCCGCTGTTCTTTGTCTCGATTTCGGGGCTGTTCAAGAGCAAACAGAAAAACATTCCACAGCATGAGGCTGGCCAATGAGCAAGTCCCTGATCTCTCTGGCAGTCACCGCGTTCATTCTCGGCGGCTGCTCGCTGATTCCCGAATATCAGCAGCCGGCCGCTCCGGTGGCCGCGCAATACCCGCAAGGTCCGGCTTATGGGCCGGCCGAAGCGGCCAACATGGCAGCAGCCGAACAAGGCTGGCGGCAGTTCTTCCGCGACCCTGCGTTGCAGCAACTGATCCAGACCTCGCTGGAAAACAACCGCGACCTGCGCGTCGCGGCGTTGAACATCGATGCTTATCGCGCGCAGTACCGCATTCAGCGTTCTGACCTGTTCCCGGCGGTCTCGGCCACCGGCAGCGGCAGTCGCCAGCGCATGCCGGCCGACATGTCCAGCACCGGCCAGTCGAGCATCACCAGCAGCTATTCGGCCACCCTGGGCGTCAGCGCCTATGAGCTGGACCTGTTTGGTCGGGTGCGCAGCCTCAGTGAACAGGCCTTGCAGACCTACTTCGCCAGCGAAGAAGCGCGACGCTCGACCCAGATCAGCCTGGTCGCCAGCGTTGCCAACGCTTACCTGACCTGGCAGGCCGACAAGGAACTGCTCAAGCTGACCCAGGACACCCTCAAGACCTATGAGGAAAGCCTGCGTCTGACCAGCCGTAGCAACGAAGTGGGTGTGGCCTCGGCGCTGGACCTGAGCCAGGCACGTACGTCGGTGGAAAGCGCCAAGGCACGGCTGGCCCAGTATCAGCGTCTGGTTGCCCAGGATCAGAACAACCTGACCCTGCTGTTGGGCACCGGCCTGCCGGCCAACCTGCCTGAAGCCCAGCCATTGAGTGCCGACCTGCTTAGCGAAATGCCGGCCGGCCTGCCATCGGATCTGCTGCAACGCCGCCCGGATATTCTCCAGGCCGAGCATAACCTCAAGGCGGCCAACGCCAATATCGGTGCAGCCCGTGCAGCGTTCTTCCCAAGCATCAGCCTGACCGCCAATGCCGGATCAATCAGCCCTGATCTGTCGGGGCTGTTCAAGGGTGGTTCGGGTACCTGGTTGTTCCAGCCGAGTATCAACCTGCCGATCTTCAACGCTGGCAACCTGCGGGCCAGCCTGGATTACTCGAAAATCCAGAAAGAGATCAACGTTGCCAACTATGAGAAGGCGATCCAGACGGCGTTCCAGGAAGTGTCCGATGGCCTGGCAGCACGCAAGACCTATGACGAGCAGTTGCAGGCGCAGCGCGACTACGTGGCTGCCAGTCAGGACTACTATCGTCTCGCAGAACGTCGCTACCGGATCGGGATCGACAGCAACCTGACGTTCCTGGACTCACAGCGTTCGTTGTTCAGTGCCCAGCAGACGCTGATTACTGATCGTCTGTCGCAGCTGACCAGTGAGGTCAATCTGTACAAGGCGCTCGGTGGCGGCTGGTACGAGAACAGCGGGCAGATTCAGCCGCTGGCCAAGGAAAAACCTTCGGTGCAGTTGTTCTGAGTTTCTGTTTGTGAAAACAAACCCGCCTTTTATGGCGGGTTTGTTTTTTCTGAAGGCATGCACCGGATCGCTCACGCCACAGCACACTGCAAATCAATGATCATGATGCAAATAGGCCGGCTGTTTCGGCAGCCGCAGGCTGAACAGAAACGCCACGGCCATCATGATCGTCACATACCAGTAGAAGTAGTTCTCCACCCCCTGGCTCTTGAAGTTCAGCGCCACATATTCCGCCGAGCCACCAAACACTGCATTGGCCACGGCATAAGCCAGGCCAACACCCAGCGCACGTACCTGAGGCGGGAACATCTCCGCTTTGACCAGGCCGCTGATCGACGTATAGAAACTGACAATGGCCAACGCCAGGGTAATCAACACGAACGCCATGAACGGGCTTTCGACGCTTTTCAGCGCGGTCAGAATCGGCAGCGTGCACAGAGTCCCCAACGCGCCGAACCACAGCATCGAGTTACGTCGGCCAATACGATCGGCCAGCATGCCGAACAGCGGCTGCATGCACATGTACAAAAACAGCACCCCGGTCATGATGAAGCTGGCGGTCTTGGGCTCCATTCCACCGGTGTTGACCAAGTACTTCTGCATGTAAGTGGTGAAGGTATAGAAAATCAGCGAACCACCGGCGGTGTAACCCAATACCGTGATAAACGCTGCTTTATGGTGTTTGAACAACGCAGCCACGCTGCCGGCGTCTTTGTCATCGCGGCTTTCGGCGGTAGTGGTTTCGTTCAGGCTGCGGCGCAGCAACAGCGCAATGACTGCCGCACAGGCACCGATCACGAACGGAATCCGCCAGCCGTAGGCACGCAGTTCCTCGGTGCTGAGAAACTGCTGAAGAATGACCACCGTCAGCACCGCCAGCAACTGACCGCCAATCAGCGTCACGTACTGGAACGAGGCAAAGAAGCCGCGCTGCCCGCGCAGGGCCACTTCACTCATGTAAGTTGCCGTGGTGCCGTATTCACCACCGACCGACAATCCCTGGATCAGGCGCGCGACCAATAGCAAGGCCGGTGCCCAAGCGCCGATGGAGGCATAGGTCGGCAAACAGGCGATCACCAGCGAGCCTGCACACATCATGCTCACCGAAATCAGCATGGAGTTCTTGCGCCCGTGCTTGTCGGCGACCCGGCCAAACAGCCAGCCGCCAATCGGCCGCATCAGAAATCCGGCAGCGAAGACACCAGCGGTATTGAGCAACTGCACGGTAGGGTCGTCGGAGGGAAAGAACGCCGGCGCAAAGTAGATGGCGCAAAAAGCGTAGATATAGAAGTCGAACCATTCGACCAGGTTGCCCGAAGAGGCCCCCACGATAGCGAAGATTCGTTTGCGGCGCTCTTCGCCGGTGTAATGCATGGTGGTTGCCATTGGCTGGTCTCCCCGTGTGATATCGGCAGCGTCATCCCTGAGCAGACGAGGCTACCCCTGAAACAATTGGTCACATTCATCGAACCTAAAGTTCAATGCGAGCAGCTATCCCGGCGGGAAAAAGCGCAGGCCAGAGCCTGCGTTGAGGAAGGAGGAGTCCAGCAGAAAGGGCAATCCGCCAGCCCCGGAGCCTGCCTGTTCGTGGAGCCAGGGCCGGATCTGGAGGATTGCCGGGTGAAACGTGAAACTCAGCGCTCGATGGCCAGTGCCAAGCCTTGGCCCACGCCGACACACATGGTCGCCAGACCTTTGCGGCCACCGGTCTTTTCCAGATGATGCAAGGCCGTCAGCACCAGACGCGCGCCACTCATGCCCAACGGATGGCCCAGGGCGATGGCGCCGCCGTTAGGGTTGACCTGCGCCGCATCGTCAGCCAGACCCAGCTCGCGCAGCACCGCCAGGCCCTGGCTGGCAAAGGCTTCGTTCAGTTCGATGACGTCAAAGTCAGTCACCGCAATGCCCAGACGCTCGACCAGTTTGCGCACCGCAGGTACCGGGCCGATCCCCATGACCCGGGGTTCGACACCAGCACTGGCCATACCGAGAATCCGCGCACGCGGGGTCAGGCCATGTTTCTTGACCGCTTCGGCGGACGCCAGGATCAACGCCGCTGCACCGTCGTTGACCCCTGAAGCATTACCGGCGGTGACGGTCTTGTCCGGACCGTTGACCGGCTTGAGCCGGGCCAGCGCCTCCAGCGTGGTTTCGGCACGCGGGTGTTCATCGGTGTCGACAATGGTCTCGCCCTTTTTGTGGGCAATGCGTACCGGCACTATTTCCTCGGCAAAGTAACCTGCCGCCTGCGCCGCAGCCGTACGTTGCTGGCTGCGCAAGGCAAAAGCGTCTTGGTCGGCGCGGGAAATGTTGTAATCGTCAGCCACGTTATCGGCGGTTTCCGGCATCGCATCGACACCGTACTGGGCCTTCATCAACGGGTTAATGAAGCGCCAGCCAATGGTGGTGTCTTCCAGCTTCATGCCTCGCGAATAGGCCGCATCGGCCTTGCCCATTACGAATGGCGCACGGGACATCGATTCCACGCCACCGGCAATCACCAGCTCCATTTCACCGGCAGCGATGGCCCGAAAAGCGGTACCGATAGCATCCATACCGGATGCGCACAGGCGATTGAGGGTCACCCCAGGAATGCTTGGCGGCAGGCCGGCCAGCAACGCTGCCATGCGCGCCACGTTGCGGTTGTCTTCGCCGGCCTGGTTGGCGCAGCCGAAAAACACTTCGTCAACCTCCTGCCAGTTGACCGACTGATTACGCTCGATCAATGCCTTGATCGGAACGGCTGCCAGATCGTCAGCGCGTACGCCGGCCAGCCCGCCACCGAAGCGGCCAATCGGCGTGCGGATGGCATCGCAGATGAATACATCACGCATCAGGCTTCTCCTGCCACTTGACCATGAGCAGCCGCAGTCCGGGCTTCCAGGTCACGCAGGGCGGCCAGTTCAACCTCGGTCGGCTCGCCAGACACCGTTACGTTTTCAGCAAAGCGCACCGGCCAGCCAGTGGCTGCAACCACCTGCTCACGGGTTACACCTGGATGCAGGGTAGTAACCACGAACTCGTTGCTGCCCTGCTCCGGCTCCATGATGCACAGGTCGGTGATGATCCCCACCGGGCCGGCACCTGGCAGACCCAGACGCTTGCGCGAGTCGCCGCCTTCGCCATGGCCTACGGAGGTGATGAAATCCAGACGTTCGACGAACGAGCGCGGTGACTGCTTGAGGATGATCAGCACCGACTTGGCAGAACCTGCGATCTCCGGCGCACCGCCTGCGCCCGGCAAGCGAACTTTCGGCGCGTGGTAGTCACCGACCACCGTGGTGTTGATATTGCCGAAGCGGTCGACCTGCGCCGCGCCAAGGAACCCCACGTCGACCCGGCCACCTTGCAGCCAGTAGCGGAAAATTTCACTGGTCGACACCACGGTGTCAGCCGTTTCGGCCAGTTCACCGTCGCCGATCGACAGCGGCAGCACGCTCGGCTTGGCGCCAATCGGGCCTGACTCGTAGATCAACACCACATCAGGGCTGGAAGTCAGGCGCGCCAGGTTGGCGGCTTTGGACGGCAGGCCGATGCCCACGAAGCATACGCTGCCGTTATTGAGACGACGCGCGGCGGCAATGGTCATCATTTCACTGGTCGAGTAAGTCATTGCTTTGCCTCCGCGGCGCTGGCCAGCTTGCGTTGAAATTCACTGAAATCCGCTGTGCCATGGATGTATTGGTCAATCCAGGCCTGGAACGTCTCACGGTCACGGGCGATCGGGTCCCAGTCCTGATAGAAGCGGTTGTCACGCTCGTAGTAGCCGTGGGCGTAGGACGGATGCGCACCGCCGGGTACCAGGCAGACCGCACTCAGCGCCCAGGTTGGCAGCACGCAGGCGTTCATCGGCGCCTGCAGGTCGTCGACGATCTCCTCGACGGTGACGATGCAGCGCTTGGCCGCCAGGGCCGCCTCCTTCTGCGAACCGAGAATACCCCAGACCAACACGTTGCCTTTGCGGTCGGCCTTTTGCGCATGGATCACGGTGACGTCCGGACGCACCGACGGCACGGCGGCCAGCACTTCACCGGTGAACGGACAGGTGACTGTCTTGATCAACGGGTTAACTTTGGGCAGGTCGGAACCGGCGTAGGCGCGCAGTACCGCGAACGGCAGCCCCGATGCGCCGGCGACGTAAGCGTTGGCCAGGTCGGCATGGCTGTGCTCTTCAAGTTCCAACGGCCGCGGCCACTGTTTTTCGACGGCATCACGCAGGCGGTGCAGCGAACCGACCCCAGGGTTACCGCCCCAGGAAAACACCAGGCGCTTGACGCAACCGGCACCGATCAACTGATCGTAGATCAGGTCGGGAGTCATCCGCACCAGAGTCAGCTCACGCTTGCCCTGGCGAATGATTTCGTGGCCCGCTGCCGAGGGGATCAGATGAGTGAAACCTTCCAGCGCAACGGTGTCGCCATCGTTGACCAGTTGTTTCACCGCATCGCGTAAAGACATGATTTCAGCCATGAGGTGCTCCCGAACCCAAACATCACGTTCAATGATCGGCGCGTTGATTCGCGCCGCGATGGACATGAGGTTATGCGCGAGGCACCCAGGCAAACAATCCGATAATCGATTATTCGTTCGATAATCGAACGAATTTGATTGACCGAATCAGGTAAAAATCTGCGCGCTCAGTTCCCGGCTGGCGTCGAGCATGATCGGTAAAAAGCGCTGTTCCAGTTCGCTACGCGCCACTCGCGCGGCACTGGTGCTGACGTTCAGTGCCGCCAGTACCTGGCCGGAAGCGTCATACACCGGCACGGCGATCGAGCGCAGGCCTTGCTCCAGTTCCTGATCGACAATGCACCAGCCTTGCTGACGAACCTGCTGCAGGCATTCATAAAGCGCTTCAACAGTACGGATGGTCCGGCTGGTTTTGGGTTGCAGGTCGACATGGTCGAGGTATTCGCGCAGCGACACGTCGTCGAGTGCCGCCAGCAGAATCCGCCCCATGGACGTGCAATAGGCCGGCAGTCGCCCACCCACCGAGAGGTCTACCGAGATCAAGCGCTGAGTGGTCGCCGAGCGGGCGATATACAAAATGTCCTCGCCCTCCAGCGTGGCCATATTGCAGGCCTCATGCAACTGATCGCTCATGCGGTCCAGATAGGGTTGCGAAGACACTGCCAGCGGGGTGGACGACAGGTAGGCATGCCCCAGCGTCAGGACTTTAGGCAACAGCGAGTAGGTGCGACCGTCCGTCGTTGCGTAGCCGAGCTTGATCAGCGTGTGCAGACAACGCCTGACTGCCGCACGCGGGATCTCGGTACGGTGGCTGATCTGGGCAATGGTCAGGTGACGCTTGCGCTCTTGAAAGGCATGAATGACCGCCAGGCCGCGAGCCAGCGAGGTCATGAAATCAGGATCGCCGGTCAGCGCCTGAATACGTCGCGCAGGTGAAGCCACGATCGGAGGTGCCAGCGAGACAAAAGAATTGCGCAGTTCTTCATTCATGACAACACCTCGGACTTACCCTTGCAGGCCTTGTATATCAACGGTTTCAGGCCTGGACACTACAGATGGGCACAGGTCAGACCGTCCGATTATCGAACAAGTGGCCGATAATCGCAATTGACCCATGACAAATATACTTATACCTTTATGCCTGCCATGAAGTGGCTTCTTGGAAATCCTGGTCAGGTACCCACTGAGAAGTCCTAGGCAACGGCCTTGTCCACGAAGCAAGGCCGTTTTTATTTGCCCTCTGCTGCGCCGCGCTCTGCCTCTTTTGCAAGCTCACTGCAACCTTCGATGCCATGAAAGTTCTTTCATGATGCGTTCGCTATAAACTTCAATAGGCCGAACACTAACAAAGCATCCTGAAAACGACAGTGCCTGTAGTTGACGTCCGCAGACTTCTTGGAGATAGTAGCTTTCATCTGGTTGGCAATACCTTGTGCCGTGACGGTGCCCATCGTGTCATTCAGGGCCTGAGCGCCTTTTCGATGTGCCACGCAATTCCCTGTTGCGTTGATCCGACACAAGCCAGCCCGGCAACCGCCCCGCGGATGCGCAAATACCCATGTCGCTACGACAGATGTTTTTTTCTGGTGCCCGTAGCCGCCAGCCACCGAATGTGGCATGACGTTCAAAGTGTCCAATGGGCCTCGATGGTTCAATACCCTTGGCCAATCGCCCTGTAAGGACACTGAACGAGTGCACATTCCCGATGCCTGACGTTTGCACCAGAGTTCATTTGACTTGACCAGGTAACATCGTGACTAAAGATGAAATGCGCGCGGAACTTGAGCGCCAGGAACAACGATTCAAGGAGGTTTATGGCGGCGAAGTCACTACCTACGCCGCACAACCGGACCCGGAACGCAAACCCTGGCGTAAAAGAGCCACGGTTCAGGACCAGGCGTTCAAGCAAGAACTGCAACGCATGGAAAAAGAACTGAAAGAAGAGCAGTGATCGTCCGGCTGTTGTAAGCCCACCGGCGCTTTTCTGATGCTTGCCACTGTCCTGCTGGACCGGCGATGTCATGACCGCGAAACAGATCTGATCGATACCGACCAGCAGTCGGTGCGTCGAAGTGTATTTTTTCTGTCATAATCTCGCCCCCTTCAGAACGCATCAGAAAACCTACATGATCGATTTATTCAGCGGGCTTGATCCCTGGGTGCTTGTGAGTCTGCTGCTCGCCCTGGCATTCGTCCTATCGTTCGAGTTCATCAATGGCTTTCATGACACCGCCAATGCGGTAGCGACAGTCATTTACACCAAGGCCATGCCACCGCATCTGGCGGTCTTCGCCTCCGGCGTCTTCAACTTCCTGGGGGTATTGCTCGGCGGGGTCGGTGTGGCCTATGCGATTGTTCACCTGCTGCCGGTGGAGTTGCTGATCAACGTCAACACCGGCCACGGGCTGGCGATGGTCTTTTCATTGCTGACCGCCGCCATCGCCTGGAACCTCGGCACCTGGTACTTCGGTATCCCGGCTTCCAGCTCGCATACCCTGATCGGTTCGATTCTCGGCGTCGGCCTTGCCAATGCACTGATCAACGGCATCCCGGTGAGCGAAGGCGTCAACTGGCAGAAGGCAGCCGATATCGGCATGTCTCTGGTGTTCTCGCCGCTGGGTGGTTTTCTGGCTGCCGGCCTTGTGCTGCTTGTACTGAAGTGGTGGCGCCCGCTGTCGAAAATGCACAAGACCCCGGAGCAGCGCCGCGAACTCGACGACAAGAAACACCCGCCGTTCTGGAATCGCCTGGTGCTGGTGATTTCCGCCATGGCGGTAAGCTTCGTGCATGGCTCCAACGATGGCCAGAAAGGCATCGGCCTGATCATGCTGGTGCTGATCGGTATCGTGCCAGCACAGTTTGTGCTCGACCAGAACAGCACCACTTATCAGATTGAGCGCACCCGCGACGCCACCCTGCATCTGAGCCAGTTCTACCAGCGCAACAATGCCACTCTGGGCGAGTTCCTCGCCATGGGCAAGACCGACAAAGGCGACCTGCCTTCCAGCGCGGCATGCGACCCCAAACAGACCGAACCGACCATTGATGCGCTGCTGGCCAAGCTTCAGGGGGTGACCGACTACCGGGCACTGAGCGCTGAAGACCGTATCGAAGTACGCCGTTACTTGCTGTGCCTGGACGATACTGCGCGCAAGGTCAGCAAGCTGCCTGATCTGGCCGCCCGCGAGAAATCCGACCTCGCCAAGTTGCGCAAGGACCTGACTGCAACCACCGAATACGCCCCGTTCTGGGTGATTCTGGCGGTCGCCCTGGCGCTGGGTATCGGCACCATGGTCGGCTGGAAACGGGTCGTTCTGACCATCGGCGAGAAAATCGGCCGTCAGGGCATGACCTATGCCCAAGGCATGTCGGCCCAGATCACGACCGCAACGGCTATTGGCCTGGCTAACATCTTCAGCCTGCCAGTATCCACTACCCACATTCTGTCTTCGGGTGTGGCCGGTACCATGGTTGCCAACCGCAGCGGTCTGCAGTCCAGCACCGTGCGTACCATCCTGCTGGCCTGGGTCCTGACCCTGCCAGCGACCATCGCCCTTTCCGCCGGCCTGTTCTGGCTGGCGTCCAAGACGCTGGTCTGACGCACAAGGCCCCCAGGTTCTGCCTGGGGGCCTGTCAGGCTGTCAGCGGCGCTTCTTGCTGGCGCCCAGCAATGACCCCATAACCCCACGCAACAACTGACGGCCCAACTGATTGGCGGCCTGACGCATGGCGTTTTTCATTGCCCTGCCCGCCAGACCGCCGAGAAAAGCCCCGGCCTTGTCACCGAAGTCATCCGCACCTGACGATGCCGTTGGCTCAGGCGGTTCGCCAGCAGGCGCGGCCACGCTGCGCACCGCCAGCCGCTCATAGGCAGACTCGCGATCAAATGCCTGGTCATAGTGCCCGGCCAAAGGAGACTGGCGCACCCATGCCGCTCGCTCAGACTCATTAAGCGGACCGATGCGTGACTGCGGCGGGGCAATCAATACTCGCTGCACCATGGCTGGGGTGCCCTTGCTCTGCAGCGTACCGACCAGTGCTTCACCAATGCCCAGCTCCGTCAGTACCGACAGGCTGTTGAACTGCGGGTTAGGCCTGAAACCTTCAGCCACGGCGCGCAAGGCGCGTTGTTCTTTGGCGGTGAAAGCCCGCAGGCCATGCTGGATACGCAACCCCAACTGAGCAAGAATCGCATCCGGCAAGTCACCGGGCGACTGAGTGACGAAATACACCCCGACACCTTTGGAGCGGATCAATCGCACCACCTGCTCCAGCCGCTGCTGCAGCGCCTGCGGTGTATTGCCAAACAACAGATGCGCCTCGTCAAAGAACAACGCCAGCACCGGTTTATCGGCATCACCGCGCTCGGGCAATTGCTCGAACAACTCGGCCAACAGCCAGAGCAGAAAGGTCGCATAGACCTTCGGTGCCTCGTGCACCAGGCGGCTGGCGTCGAGCAAATGAATACGCCCGCGACCATCACTGGCCGGCTGCAGAATGTCCTGCAACTGTAACGCCGGTTCACCAAACAGCGCCTCGGCGCCCTGCTGCTCAAGCCCTGCCAGACGGCGCTGTAATGCCTGGCTGGAGGGCGCGGTCAGTAATGCCGCGTCTTCGCCCAGCAGGTTCGGGTGCTCGCGCAGATGATTGAGCAGCGCCTTGAGGTCCTTGAGATCCAGCAACAACAAACCTTCCCGGTCGGCGACCTTGAAAGCGGCATACAGCGCCGACTGCTGACTGTCGGTCAACGCCAGCAGGTTGCCGAGCAACAACGGTCCCATTTCGCTGAGGGTGGTACGCAGTGGATGGCCAGACTTGCCATCGATATCCCAAAGTACCAAAGGATAGCCTTGCGGCCGATGCCCCAGCCAGGGCATGCCGGCAATGCGCTCAGCCACTTTGCCTTGCGCATTGCCAGCAGCGCCCAGGCCGCACAGATCGCCCTTGATATCAGCGGCGAACACCGCCACCCCGGCATCACTGAAGGCTTCGCTCAGACGCTGCAAAGTGACGGTCTTGCCAGTGCCGGTCGCGCCAGCGATCAGCCCGTGTCGATTGGCCAGACGCAGATCCTGACCGACCGGTTGTCCGTACGGATCTGCGCCCAGCACCAGTTGCACAGTATCGGGCATGACTTCACCCCTCTTGTTCAGGATCTGCTCAAGTATTGACCCGTTACGTCATCTCTTCGAGGCTGATGGCTGCCATCCGGCGGGCGGTAGCCGGTCGTCACGAACAACCGCAGTTGCCGGTGGTCAGCAAGAGAGGTCCACTCACCTGAGGAGTCCCTCACGTGCATATCGCCGACATGACGATGTTCTACGCACCGGCCAGCGGTGGCGTGCGCACTTATCTGGATGCCAAACACCGGCGTTTGCAACACTATCCAGGCGTGCAACACAGCCTGTTGATTCCTGGCGCGCGCTCCAGCCACAACGACGGCGTGCATCAGGTTCCGGCAACCCCATTACCGTTTGGCAACGGTTATCGCTTTCCACTGCGGGTCAGCCCCTGGCGAACCATGCTGCACAATCTCAAACCGGATCTGATTGAGGTCGGCGATCCTTACCTGACCGCCTGGGCCGCGCTGGATGCACGGCGTCAGCTCGATGTGCCGGTGATCGGTTTTTATCACTCCGATCTGCCTCTGCTAATCAGCAACCGGATGGGCCAGTGGATCAACAGCAGCGCCCAGGCTTACATCAGCAAGCTGTATGGCAACTTCGACCGAATTCTGGCGCCCAGCCAGGTCATGGCCAGCAAACTGATCGGCATGGGCCTTGAACAGGTCCATGTGCAACCGCTGGGTGTTGATCTACAGATCTTCGCCCCCACCCGACGTGACCCTGATCTGAGGCAACGCCTGGGCTTGCGCCCGGATACCCGGCTATTGGTGTTTGCCGGCCGCGGCTCCCGGGAGAAGAACATCAATGTTCTATTGCACTGCATGAAACAACTCGGGCCGCGCTACCACTTGCTGCTGATAGGCTCGCACATGCCGACCCAAGTGCCGGACAACGTCTCGGTGATCGGCCGCTTCTGCAAGGCAACCGAGGTCGCGCAATGGCTGGCCAGTGCCGACGCGCTGTTGCATGCCGGTGATCAGGAAACCTTCGGCCTGGTGATACTCGAAGCCATGGCCAGTGGCATTGCGGTGGTCGCCGTCGACGCCGGGGCGTTCAGCGAGATCGTCCCTGGTGAATGTGGCCTGCTGTGCGCAGCCAATCAGCCCAAGGCCATGGCCAGTGCGGTACGCGAGCTGTTTGAACACGATGTCAGGGCTGTGGGGCAGATTGCCCGGCGGCATGTCGAAGCACATTACAACTGGGACAGGGTCGTTGCCGGATTGCTTGAGCACTACCAGGCCGTGCTGGGCAGCCATCTGCCAGTGACAGCCAATGGCTGAGCAATCAGTCCTGCTGCTGGTGCTGCACGATGTTGCGCCGTGCACCTGGCGCAGCTACCTGCCTTTCGTGGCGGCGGTGGATGCACTGGGCAGCGTTGCGATGACCTGGCTGGTGGTGCCGGACTTTCATCAGCGTAATCCTCTGGACAACGACCCGGCACTGCTTGATTTTCTCGACACGCGACTGGCGCGCGGGGATGAATTGGTTTTGCACGGTTATCAGCATTGCGATACCGGCCCGCCACCACGCCATGCGGCTGATTTTCTGATGCGACGGGTTTACACCCGCGAGGGCGAGTTCTACTCGTTATCGCACGATCAGGCATTGATGCGCCTGGATGCCGGGATTGCCGTTTTTCAGCGCCATGCATGGCCGCTGCACGGATTCGTGGCGCCGTCCTGGCTGATGAGCCCCGGTACTCGCCTGGCATTGCGCGAGCGACCGCTGAGCTACACCAGCAGCCCGCACCACTTATACCGCCTGCCAGACTTCACTGCGCTGCGGGCTCCGGGCCTGGTATGGAGTGCCCGCAGCGCTTGGCGGCGCGGGGCTTCATGGGTGTTCAATCGTTGGCAGGAAACGCAGTGGCGCCAGGCTCAGGTCATTCGCCTGGGCCTGCATCCGGTGGACATGCATCACGAGCTGGCAAGGCGATATTGGCTCGCAGCGCTGCAGAGACTGCTTGAGCAAGGTCGTGTAGCGCAGACCAAATACGTCTGGCTGAGTGCTCAGATATCGGCTTCGGTATCGCAATGAGGCTCGTTGTCAGCGGCGTTGGAAACCTCTTGCAACTGACGCCACAATTGGGCGGCTGCCGAAAAATCAGCGCCATCCTCGGGGCTCAACGCATCGGGATCATAACGACTCAGGCAACCTTCGCCGATCACCGGGGGCGGGCTTGCAGTGGCTTTATTCAGAGGATCGCTCATGTCCTGGCTCCGGCAGTGGAAGACAGACCTTAAACCGATCAGTCACCACCCGCCAGAGCCTGGAGGAGTTACCGGCAATCAGTCGAAGATCACGGTCTTGTTGTCGTGCACCATCACCCGGTCTTCCAGGTGAGCACGCAAACCGCGAGCCAGCACCAGCTTCTCAACATCACGCCCCAGACGCACCAGCGTCTCGATGTTTTCACGATGGCTGATACGCACCACGTCCTGTTCGATGATAGGGCCGGCATCCAGCTCTTCGGTTACATAGTGGCAAGTGGCGCCAATCAGTTTCACGCCACGCATCGCCGCCTGGTGGTACGGTTTGGCGCCCACGAACGATGGCAGGAAGCTGTGGTGAATGTTGATCACCTGGTTGGCGTACTCCTGACACAGCTGTGGCGGAAGGATTTGCATGTAGCGGGCCAGGACCACGACGTCAGCCTGATACTCACCGACCAGACGAGAAACCTCTGCGAAGGCTGGCTGCTTGTTGGCCGGGTCCACAGGTACGTGATGATAAGGAATGCCGTGCCACTCGACCATGCCACGCAGGTCCTGATGGTTGGAAATCACACAGGCGATCTCGCAGTCCAGTTCATCGCTGTGCCAGCGATGCAGCAGGTCCGCCAGGCAGTGAGACTCACGGCTGGCCATCAGCACCACACGCTTTTTCTGGGCCGAGTCAGTAATTCGCCACTCCATCGAGAACTCTTCGGCAATGGGTGCAAACGCTGCACGCAAGCCTTCCAGGTCCAGCGGCAGACTGTCGGCACGAATTTCGTGGCGCATGAAGAACCAGCCACTGAGACTGTCAGAATGGTGACTCGACTCGGTAATCCATCCGTTGTAGGACGCCAGAAAGTTACTGACCTTGGCAACGATGCCGACCCGGTCCGGGCAAGCACTCACCAGGCGAAAAGTGCGCATGGGCAAAACTCCAGACTACGTAAAAAAGGCGGCCATTCTAGCCGCTACGCGGCAAAACTGCAGTAATGACGTCATGTAAACACCGCCAGGGATAGCAAAAGGCCTTCGGCCGCAAATTGCACCTTGCCATCATTGCATCGAGACTCCGCCAGCACTGAAAACAACGCCATTTAACCGGTACTTTTCGTGCACTGAAGCCGTGCATTCAGGGACTCATGAAGGATTCTTAAAAGAGCCTCGGCACGGCAGGAGCGGTGCAGACTAATGCAACAAGATGCCGGGTATTTCTGCCGCCCTCAGCCGCCACAGGCTCGCGCCAATACTGCTTAAAGCAACATCTTTTCAGGTCAATTAGGCCGCCGCCTAGTTTCTCGCTTTCTGTAGGAAATCGGTATATCACCTGCTATTTCAGACAAAACAACTATTTGATGTTTACTTGCTCAAGTCCACTGACTATTATTACCTGACTGCAGCCCTGACGCCCCTCCCAACATAGGTATACCCCATGTCGCTGATCAACGAATACCGCGCTACTGAAGAAGCCATCAAAGAACTGCAAGCCCGTTTGAAAAATCTGTCCCAAGATGACAAATTGCAGGCCGAGCTGGAGTTTGAAGGCAAACTGCGCACCCTCATGGGCGAGTACCAGAAATCCCTGCGTGACATCATTTCCCTGCTTGATCCGGATGCCAAAGTTAACAAGGCACCACGTGGCGTGGTGAAAACCACCAGCACCAAACGCGCTCGTAAAGTCAAGCAGTACAAGAACCCGCACAATGGCGAAGTGATCGAAACCAAAGGCGGCAACCACAAAACGCTGAAAGAGTGGAAAGCCAAGTGGGGCGGCGACGAAGTCGAAAGCTGGTCGACCCTGCTGGGTTAATCACCGTCTTGTAGTGCAAAACGCCAGCTCGCTGGCGTTTTTTATTACCTGCTTTTTACAAACATCATGACACGTTCAATATGCTGACAGCTTAAGGGTCGCTCTTTTGTTGATAAGCCTACAAGGCATGTACGAAAACTCACCCGCGCCCTCAACTTCACAGCGGGCTTCAGGCAAGCACCGCCTCCAGGCCGACCCGTTTCAGATCCCCAGCCGGCCTCGCAATACCTGCACATAATCCTGCCACTGACTCAATACCTTCAACTGCTCAGGCCTGGCATTGAGCGACAACTCAATCAGCGCCTTGGTAAAGCTTTGCAGCGTGTTGGGAGCGCCGAACTCCGGGCGTGTCAGACGTGCCTGGCAAAACTCCAGCCAGCGTTGCTGCTCCTGCGCATTCAGGGTTTCGGCAAAGTTACGCGCCCGGTAGCGAAACAACAGCTCCGGCAAACGCGCGTCATCAAAAGGCCAGACCGGTTGCGCCAATTGCTGCGGCTCGGCTTCACGCACTTGCTCACACAGTCTTCGATCACGGTCACCAATAAAACCGTCATACAGCTGCTGCTCGGGATCTTGCTGAGCCGTGAACTCTTCACGCCCATAGAGGTTTTGCAAACGCGGCTGCCAAAGTTCCTGCTCCTGCACCAATGCCGTGGCCCGTTCACGAATCAGCGTCATGTCCAGTTGCAAACGTTGCTGGTCTTCTTCACGCAACACACTTAGCGGTGCGAGCACCGGGCAGCGATTTATATGCACAAGTTTCAGCGGAACCGGTAGTTCTCCCTGCGCCAACTCTTCACGACGCTTGTACAGCCGCTCGCGCAGCGTATCGGCATCGAGTGCCAGCAGTGGCGAATGATCCAGGTGCAGGTCGCAGACAATCAGCGCATTGCGATTGTGCGGATGCCAGGCAAGAGGCAGCACCACCCCCAGATAGTGTCGGGCCGCCGAAAAACGCCCGGATATATGCACAACAGGTTGCAGCAAGCGAATCTGCTCTTGAACCTTTTGCTTACTGCGCAGTGTAAACAGATAGTCATAAAGTTTTGGCTGACGCTCACGGATCAGCCGCGCAAGCGCAATAGTGGCGCGCACATCGGACAACGCATCGTGAGCCTGACCATGCTCAATACCATTGGCAGCGGTCAAGCGTTCGAGTTTGAGCGTGATGCGCCCCTCCTCTTCAGGCCAGACAATGCCTTGCGGGCGCAATGCACAGGCAGCGCGTACAACATCAATCAAATCCCAACGGCTGTTACCGCTCTGCCATTCCCGACCATAAGGATCAAAGAAATTGCGATACAAGCTGTAACGGGTAACTTCATCATCGAAACGCAACGTGTTGTAACCCGCACCACAAGTACCTGGCTGCGCCAGCTCGGCATGCACACGAGTCATGAAGTCGGCCTCGCACAAGCCCTTCTCTGCCAGACGTTGCGGAGTGATCCCTGTGACCAGGCAGGCCGCAGGATGCGGCAGGATATCGTCGCTCGGTTGGCAGTACAGGTTGACCGGAGCGCCGATTTCGTTGAGCTCGGCATCGGTGCGGATCCCGGCCATCTGCAATGGTCGGTCACTGCGCGGGTTGATGCCGGTGGTTTCGTAGTCGTGCCAGAAGATGCTGGGATTCACGGGTTATTCCTGAACGGTAGACCGATAAAGTGTAGGGCTATCAACACGTAAATGGCTAATTTGCCAAATTCAACAATGAACACGGACATATCCTGCATTGTCTATCGACGTATTCCCATTGCCTCGATAAGCCAGTCAGGATAGGTTCACTGCATGTGGGAATCGCCCAGTTTTTTAGACACCCCCTTGCAAGGCAGCAGCATAATCCCCCCTCTCCTTTTACTCTCAAGTACCGCACATCATGTTTCCAGTTTCGCCAAGGCAGGCAGCACCTCTGGACACCCGGCTCGGGATTGAAACGCCAGAAGGCATCGATTTGCTGTTACGTCCGGCAGGCCTGACAGTGCGTGCCCTGGCGTTCAGCATCGACCTGTTGCTGCGTGGTCTGCTGCTACTGACCGGCTATGGTGCCCTGAGTCTGTTCGGTGATTTGGGCATGGGACTGTCGGCCATTGGCTTGTTCCTGATCAACTGGTGGTATCCGGTGTTATTCGAAGTGCTCAATCAGGGTCGCACCCCGGGCAAGCAAATGATGGCCTTGCGAGTCATTCACGACGATGGCACACCGGTCGGCTGGACCTCATCGCTGATCCGTAATCTGTTGCGCATGGTCGACATGCTGCCTTTCGGGTATGCCGCAGGCGCCCTCGCATGCCTCAATCACCCGCACTTCAAACGCTTGGGCGACCTGGCAGCAGCCACACTGGTGGTCTATAACGAACCACTGCGCCAACCTCCGGTGCTGCCCGATGCACCGCCTGCTATTGCACCGTTCGCTCTGCAACTGGCCGAACAACGTGCCATCCTCGATTTTGCCGAGCGCCAGGGCGAGCTGTCGGACTCGCGAACCCGAGAGCTGGCTGGCTTGCTGGCCGAGCCGCTGCAAGTTGCGCCCGGGCAGGCGGCGAGCCGGATCAACGGCATAGCCCGTGGCCTGCTGGGGGCGCCATGAAACAAAGCCTGTTTGAAAACCTTCATCAGGCCGACTGGCAGCGTTTCGCCACGCGTCTGACCCTGCTCGAAAAAAACGCTCGCACCATCACGGCCAGCGAGACCTTCAGCCTGGATTACCGACGCATCTGCCAGCATCTCGCATTGGCCAGAGAGCGTGGCTACAGCAGTTATCTGGTCGACTCGCTGCAGCAATTGGCATTGCGTGGCCATCAGCAGCTGTACCGGCATCGCAGCAATCAGTTGATGACGATGCTGACCTTCGTACTGGCAGGTTTCCCCCGCAGGGTCAGGGCCGAGTGGCGGTTTGTGGCGGTCTCGGCCCTGCTGTTTTTCGCCTGCATGCTGGGCATGGGCCTGCTCGTGCATGCCGTTCCTGCAATGGTCTACAGCGTGCTCGCTCCGGAGCAGGTGCACCAGATGCAGGGCATGTACGACCCGGGCTCAAGGCGCATCGGCGTGCCGGCAGAACGCGGCTCCGGCGAGGACTGGGTGATGTTCGGTTACTACATCATGAACAACATCGGCATCGCGTTTCAGACCTACGCCAGCGGCTTGCTGCTCGGCCTGGGCAGCCTGTTCTTCCTGGTCTATAACGGTTTGCTGATCGGCGCAGTGGCCGGTCACCTGACCCAGATCGGCTACGGTCAGACCTTCTGGCCATTCGTCGCGGGCCATGGCGCCTTCGAACTGACCGCCATTGTCATCGCTGGCGCAGCAGGCCTCAAACTCGGCTGGGCACTGCTGGCACCGGGACGCATGACCCGCGCCCTGGCATTGCGTAACGCAGCCCGGCAAAGCGTGCAAATGATGGGCGGGGTCATGTTCATGCTGCTGATCGCGGCCTTCATCGAAGCCTACTGGTCATCGATGAGCTGGCCTGCGCCATGGATCAAGTACCTGGCGGGCGGGATCCTGTGGAGCCTGGTGGCCGCCTGGCTGTTACTTGCCGGAAAAAACACCCATGCGCCTGACTGACGCCAGTATCGCCATCCGCCCGCGCCCGGCCTGGGAAGCCCTGGATCTGGGTGTCCTGCTGGCCGGCCGGCATCGGAGCCTGCTGATGCTGTCCTGGGCATTGGTCACCCTGCCGATTCTTGGCGTATTGAGCCTTGTGCTATGGGATTACCCCAGCGTGGTCATCGCGCTGTTCTGGTGGTTCAAGCCGCTTTACGAACGACTGCCACTATGGATCCTGTCACGCGCCCTGTTTGGCGCAACGCCGACCCTCAAGCAAGCACTCAAGGCCTGGCCCGGTCTGCTCAAGCGCGAGCTGCTGCCAAGCCTGCTCTGGCGCCGCCTGAGCCTGCTGCGCAGTTTCACCTTGCCGGTCCAGCAACTCGAAGGGCTGAGCGGCCAAGCACGTCGCCTGCGTCTGGCGGTGCTGTGTCAGGCAGACACCCGTGCCGCGCGTTGCCTGACCCTGGCAGGCGCGCACCTGGAGCTGGTCCTGTACACCGCAGCAATCATGCTGGTCTATGTCTTCATGCCTCGGCAGATGGATGTCGACTGGAGCTGGCTACTGATATTGGGCAGCGATGACCAGCTACTGTGGGTCGATCATTTGCTCAACCTCTTGTACGCAGTGGCCCTGATCGCCTGGGGGCCGGTCTACGTGTCTTGTGGTTTCATGCTCTACCTCAACCGCCGTACCCGGCTGGAAGCCTGGGATATCGAATTGGTGTTCAAACGCCTGCGCCAGCGTCTGGCCGGTAGCGCTGCAACTCTGGTGGTCGGCGCATTATTGCTGCTGGGCGCGCTACCGCACAGCGGTTGGGCCTACGCCTCGCCTGCCCCGGAATCCGTACAGCCCTCGCCCCAGAGCACGCGCCTGACGCACCAGCCGCTTAACAGCCAGCAATCACATGCGGCGATCACTGACCTGCTGGAGAAGCCGCCCTTCAAGAACCCAGAAACCGTAACCGGCTGGCGGCTTCCAGAGGCGCAGGAACAACCGCCCACCGCGGGACAAGCACCATCAACATGGTTCGACTGGCTAAACCACCTGCTCAAAGGCGCCAACGTACTCGCCCATCTGTTCGAGATCCTGCTGTGGAGCCTGGCCATCGGCCTGCTGGGCCTGGTGATCTGGCGCTACCGTCAGTGGCTGCGGTTGTTCATCGCCTCACCCGGCAGAGACAAACCAGTCACTGCCCATCCCCCGGCGCAGTTATTCGGTCTGCAAGTCAGCGCCCAGAGTTTACCCGACGACATCGCAGGCACTGTCCTGGCGCTCTGGCCAGACCAACCTCGTGAGGCTCTGAGCCTGCTTTACCGGGCCTTGCTCAGTCATTTGATCACTGATTACCAACTGCCATTAAAAAGCGCCGATACCGAACAACAGGCGCTGCAGCGCATCGCCAGCCTCAACAAACCGGCCCTGAGCGACTTCAGCCATGAGCTGACCGGGCACTGGCAGAATCTTGCCTATGGTCATCGGCTGCCCGCCGCGCATGTACTGCCCGAGCTGTGTGAACGCTGGCGCAGCCTGTTCGAGACCGGAGCACGCCCATGAAGCGCGGCTATCTACTGCCGGGCTTGCTGGTCTCGGTTGTGCTGGCAGTGGTGATCGTACTGTTCATCAGGCAGCTGGAACCTTACGAGGAAACCATCGATCGCGGCCCGTCGCCAGAAGCCAGGACCAACCCCTATCTGGCAGCCGAACAGTTCTTGCTCCAGCGCTCGATAACGGTTCGCTCAGCCGATACCTGGACCGAGCTGCCCGAACCCACAACGCAGCGCCAGACCCTGCTGATTCTCGATGATCGCTCGCGCATGACGCCCGAGCAGGTCGACCCGTTGCTGGCCTGGGCCGATGCAGGTGGTCATCTGGTAGTGGTCGCCGAACAACTGTGGGACGAGCAGCAACAACGCAGCGGCGACCTGCTGCTTGACCGTCTGCAGATTCGCCAGTCATTGACCCGCGACCTGCCCAAGACACAAGCGGAGGATTCAGGCAGCGCACCGGCCGTTCCGATGGCGCGCCCCACACCGGCCAAGACGCCCTGGCCACACCTGACCCGGCTGTATCTTGAAAACGAAGATGCCCCGGCCTACATGAGCTTCGACCCGGCCTATCATCTGGAAGACCCGCAAGACCTGGCCGCCTACTGGGCCAACAGTGCCAATGCCACCCACATGCTGCAACTGGAGCATGGCGCCGGCCTGGTCACAGTACTTACCGATTCACAATTGTGGACCAACCACAGCATCGGTGAATACGACAACGCCTGGCTACTCTGGTACCTGACCCAGGACAGCAGCGTGACGCTGATCGCCCAGGCCCGGCACGATACGTTGCTGAGCTTGCTGCTGCGTCACTTTCCACTGGCGATAGTGACCCTGGCCTTGCTGCTGGCGCTCGCCGTATGGCGGGTGGCAATGCGTGAGGGGCCGCTGCAATGGCCGGCACCTGCCGGTCGTCGGCAACTGGTCGAACACCTGCGTGCCAGCGCCGACTTCCTGCTGAGGCATCGCGGGCAACAGGCGCTGCTGAAAAACCTGCAACAAGACATCCTGCGTCGTGCCCGTCAACGTCACCCCGGCTTCGAGACGCTGGTTGTCACCGAACAGTGGCAGGTTCTCGCCAGGCTCAGCCGCCAGTCAACCAGTGCCATAAGCCTGGCGATGCGCCCGCGTCCGGCGCAACGCCTGTCCAGCGCCGACTTCACCCGTCAGGTAGCCCATCTGCAAACTCTCAGGAATGCCCTATGAGCGAGTCCAACAGCGCACCGTCTGATCCCGTTGAAAACCTTGACAAGCCACCGCTGCAGGCCTCTTCCCAAGCGGCTGAACGCCAACAGGCGAGCCAGCGGGCGCAGACCTTGCGTCGTGAACTGCAAAAAGCCCTGATTGGCCAGAACAGCATGATCGACGACGTACTCACCGCCCTGATCGGTGGCGGCCACGTACTGATCGAGGGCGTTCCCGGACTGGGCAAGACCCTGCTGGTACGGGCGCTGGCGCGCTGTCTTGGCGGCGAGTTCGCCCGGATCCAGTTCACCCCGGATCTGATGCCCAGTGACGTCACCGGGCACGCGGTGTACGACCTGCAGAGCGAACAATTCAAACTGCGCAAGGGTCCGCTGTTCACCCATATGCTGCTGGCCGACGAAATCAACCGTGCACCGGCCAAGACCCAGGCGGCGCTGCTTGAGGCCATGCAGGAGGGGCAAGTCACCCTGGAAGGCAAGACCCTGCCTATCCCGCAGCCCTTCATGGTACTGGCCACCCAGAATCCGATCGAACAGGAAGGCACCTACCCGTTGCCGGAAGCCGAGCTGGATCGCTTCATGCTCAAGCTGCACATGGACTACCCACAGGCCCATGAAGAGGTCGAGATGGTTCGCCAGGTGACCCGCTCAAGCCGCGCCGACATGCTCGACGTACAACCTCTGCTGGTGGTGATGCAACCCCACGAAGTGCAGACGCTGCAACAGGTTGCCAGCGAACTGCCAGTCGATGAGCAAGTGCTCGAATACGCCGTTCGGCTGGCCCGGGCAACCCGTAACTGGGCAGGCCTGACGCTGGGCGCCGGCCCCCGTGCTTCCATCGCACTGGTACGCGGTGGACGCGCCAGAGCCTTGCTGCGCGGCGGTGAGTTCGTGACCCCCGATGACATCAAGAGCTGCGCCATGGCAGTGCTGCGCCACCGGGTACGCCTGGCTCCGGAACTGGACATGGAAGGCCTGTCGGTGGATCAGGTTCTGCGCCAGATATTCGATCAGGTCCCGGCTCCGCGCCTATGACCCAGCGACTGCGACCTGCGCTGCGCCTGTTGGGCGCACTTGCCCTGCTGGCAAGCCTGGCTCTGGTGCCGGGCATACTGTCTGCGCTGGCGATCAGGGTTCCCGAACTCGCCATCACCCTCTACTGGGCGACCTTGCTGGCGCTGCTTGGCATCGCCTTGCTCGACGCCGTACGGGTTGCGCGCCTGCCCTCCCCGCGGCTGCAGCGGCATATGCCCGCCAGCCTGGCGCTGGGGCGCTGGAGCGACGCGCAACTGGAGGTGCAACACGACGCCGCCGCAGTCATGCAACTGCGCATCTTCGACCATGTACCGGACGGGCTGGAATTTGAACACCTGCCACAAAACCTGAACCTGCCCCCTCAGCAGACGGCACGCCTGAACTGGCGCTTGCGTCCACTGCAACGCGGGCGCTTCAACTTCGAACGCTGCGAGGTGATCCTGTACAGCCCGCTGCAGCTCTGGGAAAGCCGCCGTTACCTGGCCCTGCCTGCCCCCGTCAAGGTCTATCCCGACTTTGCCCGTCTCTATGACGGACCGCTGCAGGGTATCGAAAACTGGCTGAGTCAGATCGGTGTGCGTCAATTGCAACGCCGTGGCCTGGGCCAGGAATTTCATCAGTTACGGGAGTTTCGTGAAGGCGACAGCCTGCGGCAGATCGACTGGAAAGCCACTGCCCGGCATCGCACACCGATAGCCCGCGAATATCAGGACGAGCGCGATCAGCAGATCATGCTGATGCTCGATTGCGGACGGCGCATGCGCAGCCAGGACGATGAGCTGGCGCACTTCGATCACGGCCTCAATGCCTGCCTGCTCCTCAGCCACATCGCCCTGCGCCATGGCGACGCAGTCGGCCTGTCGACCTTTGCCGGCGAACAGCAACGCCACCTGCCGCCCGGCAAGGGCCAGCGCCAGTTGAACCTGTTGCTCAACGCGCTGTTCGACCTGCAGAGTACCCGGCGCCCCGCTGACTACAACGCCGCTGTACAGCAGCTATTGAGCAGGCAGAAACGCCGTGCCCTGGTGATTCTGGTCACCAACCTGCGCGATGAAGATGATGAACAACTGCTGTGCGCCGTACGGCAACTGGGCCAACGTCACCGGGTGCTGATCGCCAGCCTGCGCGAAAGTGTGCTGGACCGCCTGCGTGAAGAACAGGTCGAGCGCTACGATCAGGCGCTGGCCTACTGTGGTGCGGTCGACTTTCTCAACGCTCGCAATAGCCTGCACGAGCGTCTCGAAGCGCTAGGGATACCCGTGATCGATGTACGCCCCGAAGAACTCGGCGCGCATTTGATAAACCGCTATCTGGGATTGAAGAAAGGCGGCGTTCTATAACGCCGCACTCCCATGCCTGCTGTCGATCAGGCTGAAGCTTCCAGAGGATAGAAGCTGAAATAATGCTGCAGGCTGTGCATCAGATCGAAGTACTCCTGCGGCGCTTCCTGGATATGAAACCCCGAGTCATAACAACCCGGCGTCACGTCCTCGTGACACCACTGGCACGTCGCACTGACATCGACCATTCGAAAGCCGTCGTTGCCCGACGGCACTTTCAGACGCAGGTCGAAGCGCCCGCCCACCAGCATCGGCAAATCGCTGATGAGCATCAATCCATCTTCGGAGACGTTGCCCAGACACCCCATGGGTCGATCGGTATACCGATTGAACACCTGGAGAAAATACTGCAGCTCGTGCCGTTCTATTCTTCTGTCCTTAAGCATGGCAGCCCCTTCAATGACCACGGGTGGCATTCATGATGACGTTGTAAACGCTGCACGAGTGCCCCGGCCCGCTGCATGAAAATCCCTGGATGCAGGGCTTTTCAGCCCTTTCATTCCGTTAACACACAGACTAGCGCAATTTATATTTAGATCCACCCGATTACAGTACCAATCATCCAATCGGGTGTAACTAGCGTGAAGCAGGAAAAGTTTTCGCCGGCTCACGTTGCGGGTAGTGGCCCAGTTGCGCCAGCGTATCGAGCCGCGCCCTGGCACGGAACGCATATTCGTTGCCCGGATACTGGTTGATGATGAACAGATAGGTCTGCGCGGCATCGACATACAGTTTTTGTTTTTCCAGACACTGGCCACGCAGCATCGATACCTCAGGCTGCACATAACGGCGCGCCCGGCTTTGTCGATCCACCTTGGACAAGGACAACAGCGCACTGTCGCAGTCGCCACGGTCATAGGCGCGGTAAGCACTGTTGAGGTTGGAGTTCATCGCCCAACGGGTACAACCACTGACGGCGGCCAGCAACACGATAATCATCAAGATACGCATGGGTCATCTCCTGTTCTGTGCCTGATATCGGCGGCAATGCAAATTTCTTCAGCCCGCCTGACCAACCAGCTGTCAGACGATTGCCCTGTCTGATGACAGCAAGGTAGTGCAAAGGAACAATGACTACAGGTCCAGAGAGGAGTAGCCTCTCGCTGCGCTTCAATCAAGGAGTTTGTGCATGACCGTTCGCCGTACCAAAATCGTCGCCACACTGGGCCCTGCGAGTAACTCGCCGGAAGTCATCGAGCAACTGATCCTCTCGGGTCTGGATGTTGCCCGCCTCAACTTCTCCCATGGCACCCCGGACGAGCACAAGGCTCGCGCCAAGCTGATCCGCGAGATCGCTGCCAGACACGGCCGCTTCGTCGCACTGCTGGGCGACCTGCAAGGTCCGAAGATTCGTATCGCCAAATTTACCGACAAGCGTATCGAGCTCAAGGTCGGTGACAAGTTCACTTTCTCCACCGCTCACCCGCTGACCGATGGCAACCAGGAAATCGTCGGTATCGACTACCCGGACCTGGTCAAAGACTGTGGCGTGGGTGACGTACTGCTGCTGGACGACGGCCGCGTGGTCATGCGTGTCGATACCCAGACCGCCACTGATCTGCACTGCACCGTACAGGTCGGCGGCCCGCTTTCGGACCATAAAGGCATCAACCGCCTCGGTGGCGGCCTGACTGCGCCGGCCCTGACCGACAAAGACAAGCGTGACATCAAGCTGGCCGCCGAGATGGACCTGGACTACCTGGCCGTGTCGTTCCCGCGTGACGCCTCAGACATGGAATACGCTCGTCAGCTGCGCGATGAAGCCGGCGGCACTGCCTGGCTGGTGGCCAAGATCGAGCGTGCCGAAGCTGTTGCCAACGATGAAACCCTCGATGCACTGATTCGCGCCAGCGATGCAGTCATGGTTGCCCGTGGCGACCTGGGCGTTGAAATCGGCGACGCCGAGCTGGTTGGCGTGCAGAAGAAAATCATTGCCCATGCGCGCACCCACAACAAGGCTGTGATCGTCGCCACGCAAATGATGGAGTCGATGATCACCAGCCCGATGCCGACCCGCGCTGAAGTCTCCGACGTGGCCAACGCCGTGCTCGACTACACCGACGCGGTAATGCTCTCGGCAGAAAGTGCCGCCGGCTCCTATCCGGTCGAAGCCGTCCAGGCCATGGCACGTATCTGCCTGGGTGCTGAACGTCACCCAACCGGCAAGAGCTCCAAGCACCGTATCGGCGAAAGCTTCACCCGTTGCGACGAGAGCATCGCGCTGGCCGCGATGTACACCGCCAACCATTTCCCTGGCGTAAAAGCGATCATCGCCCTGACCGAAAGCGGCTACACCCCGCTGATCATGTCGCGGATTCGTTCGTCGGTACCGATCTTCGCCTTCTCTCCGCACCGCGATACTCAGGCCCGTGCGGCCATGTTCCGCGGCGTGTACACCATCCCGTTCGATCCGGCTTCGCTGCCGCCAGGCCAGGTCAGCCAGGCTGCGGTAGACGAGCTGCTCAAGCGCGGGCTGGTCGAGCAAGGCGACTGGGTCATCCTGACCAAGGGCGACAGCTACCACACCATCGGTGGCACCAACGGCATGAAGATCCTGCACGTTGGCGACCCGCTGGTCTGAGACGGCTGCACGTTGTAGAAAAAAGCCCCGGCGCGTGAGCGACCGGGGCTTTTTCATGTGCTCAGCGCACCGTATCGCCCGCCCCCAGAAACACATCCGTCAGCACCCGGTTACGTGCGACCCCGGCCAGGTAAAGACTCTTGGCAAAGGTCTCGGCACTGACGGCGCTGCCACAGACCAACGCCACGGCCTGACGCGCCAACAAACGCAGTTCAGCCAACGCCGCCTGCAACTCGACCGCAGTGACCAGCCGCACCTGCAGTTGCGGATGTTGCTGCTCAAGCTGGCGCAAATCGCCGGCCAGATAGTGCTCGGTGCTGTCATGCGCCAGGTGGATAACCCGAATATTGCCTTGATGCTGCTGACGCAAGGCCTCGCGCAACACGCCCCACAACGGCCCAAGGCCACTGCCACCCGCCAGCAACAACAGGGGTCGCTCCTGCCAGTCCAGGTCATAGTGCAAAGCGCCGCCGCGCAACTCACCCAGGCGCAGATGATCGCCAGGCTGCAACTGGCGCGCAGCCGAACAAAAAGCCCCGCGATGGCGGCAATCGATATGAAATTCGAGAAAGGGGTCTTCGCCGGGCAGGCTGGCCAGTGAGTACGGCCGAGCGATGCCGTTGGCACTCCACAGCACTTGATGCTGCCCCGCGCGATAGCGCTGCATACGCTGCGGTTCCAGACGCAGACGCAACAGGTTGGCGCTGAGCCAGTCACAGCCGATGACCTGCGCCGGCATGCCGTCTTTCAGGGGGTCGAAGACTTCCACGGCAAGGTCGGCAACCACCCGACACTGACAAGCCAGGCGCCAGCCCTGCTCTCGTTTGGCGGCGGCCAGCGCCTCGGGGCGCGCATCCAGCGGCTCGCCTTCAAGGCAGCGCACCAGGCAGGCATGGCAACTGCCTGCCCGGCAACTATAAGGAATGGCAATCCCGGCCTGATGCAGTGCATCGAGCAGGTTACTGGCAACATCGACCGGCCAGCGCCGCTCACCAACTCGCAGATTGGGCATCGAGAATTCCTGACACCACCGGTAAAAATATCGGCGATTGTACAGGTTGGCTGGCCGGGCGGGTTATACTGCCGCGCCTTTTGCGCCCGCTACGACGTGAGACCGAACGCGCTGGACCGGCTCTAACCTGCCGCCAGCGCCACGCCGATTAGCGTAATCAATGTTCCCGACCCTGAAGAGGAGCGCGCTGCATGACCGTGATCAAGCAAGACGACCTGATACAGAGCGTTGCCGACGCCCTGCAGTTCATTTCCTACTACCATCCCGTGGACTTCATCCAGGCGATGCATGAAGCCTATCTGCGTGAAGAGTCTCCGGCAGCGCGCGACTCCATTGCCCAGATCCTGATCAACTCGCGCATGTGCGCCACCGGCCACCGGCCGATCTGCCAGGACACCGGTATCGTGACCGTGTTTGTGCGCGTGGGCATGGACGTGCGCTGGGATGGCGCGACGCTGAGCGTCGACGACATGATCAACGAAGGCGTACGCCGCGCCTACAACCTGCCGGAAAACGTCCTGCGCGCCTCGATCCTGGCCGACCCGGCCGGTAGCCGCAAAAATACCAAGGACAACACTCCGGCGGTCATTCATTACTCCATCGTGCCGGGTAATACCGTCGAGGTGGACGTTGCAGCCAAAGGCGGCGGCTCGGAAAACAAGTCGAAGATGGCCATGCTCAACCCATCCGACTCGATCGTTGACTGGGTCCTGAAAACCGTACCCACCATGGGTGCTGGCTGGTGCCCACCGGGCATGCTGGGTATCGGCATCGGCGGCACCGCAGAGAAAGCGGCAGTGATGGCCAAGGAAGTGTTGATGGAATCCATCGACATCCACGAGCTCAAGGCCCGCGGCCCGCAGAACCGCATCGAAGAGATCCGCCTGGAGCTGTTCGAGAAGGTCAACCAGCTGGGCATCGGTGCCCAGGGGCTGGGCGGCCTGACCACCGTGCTCGACGTCAAGATCATGGACTACCCGACCCACGCCGCTTCCCTGCCGGTGTGCATGATCCCCAACTGCGCCGCCACCCGTCACGCGCACTTCGTGCTCGACGGTTCCGGCCCGGCCGAACTGGAAGCCCCGCCGCTGGACGCCTACCCGGAAATCGTCTGGGAAGCCGGTCCGTCGGCCCGCCGCGTGAACCTCGACACACTGACCCCGGAAGAAGTACAGAGCTGGCAGCCAGGCGAAACCGTGCTGCTCAACGGCAAGATGCTCACCGGCCGCGATGCCGCGCACAAGCGCATGGTCGAGATGCTCAACAAGGGCGAAAGCCTGCCGGTGGACCTCAAGGGTCGCTTCATTTACTACGTCGGTCCGGTCGACCCGGTTCGTGAAGAAGTGGTAGGCCCGGCTGGCCCGACCACCGCAACGCGGATGGACAAATTCACCCGTCAGATCCTTGAGCAGACCGGCCTGCTGGGCATGATCGGCAAGTCCGAGCGCGGCCCTGCTGCCATCGACGCGATCAAGGATCACAAAGCGGTTTACCTGATGGCGGTCGGCGGCGCGGCTTACCTGGTGGCCCAGGCGATCCGCAAATCGAAAGTGGTTGCCTTCGCCGAGCTGGGCATGGAAGCGATCTACGAGTTCGAGGTCAAGGACATGCCGGTCACCGTTGCGGTGGACAGCAAGGGTGAGTCGGTGCACATCACCGGTCCCGCGATCTGGCAGAAAAAGATCAGCGACAGCCTGGCGGTAGAGGTGCAGTAAGCACTGCGTCAGAGGAGAGCCCGGCCAGAAATGGCCGGGCTTTTTTATGCCCGCCCGTCAGGGCCTGTCATTTCTGTCAGTAGACCTGCGCCGTGGCAGCCCGCACACTGGCGCCGCAGTGCTGGAAAAGTGTCAGGGATGACAAGCCCTTCTCCCTTCTGGTCAGGTCCGTCAGGTTATCGGGCGTGGCCGAGCAACAGGATGGTGCTGGCAACACTGGTGGTGTTGCTGCCAAAAGCGATCAGCTAGACCACTCGGGACAATGCGCATGGTCAGGCGTGTCTTGATCGGTGAACTGGTGGCCATCGGCAATGCCGAGAGGGAGAAGGCTCAATTGATTGACCTGCCAGCGGCAATGCTGTGCAGGAGCGATCCTGCGCCACCTCTAAAAACGTGGGCGATGGCAACGGCATAGCTCATCAGGCAACTTCGGTTCAACCACGTCTGTCCAGCAAATTGACCACCAGCCGGTCCAGCCAGCCCCAGACCCGCTGTTTGACTCGCCGCCACAATGGCCGGGATTTCCAGTCAGCCAGGGTGACCTGTGTGCTGTTGGCAAAGTCGGCGCTGAAGCTGGCACTGACTTGTGCGGTGAGGACCGGGTCGATGGCTTCGACGTTGGCTTCCAGGTTGAAGCGCAGGTTCCAGTGGTCGAAGTTGCACGAGCCAATGCTGGTCCAGTCGTCGATCAACACCATTTTCAGGTGCAGGAAGCACGGCTGGTACTCGAAGATTTTCACCCCGGCGCGCAGCAGTCTTGGGTAGTAACGATGACCTGCGTAGCGTACCGAAGGATGATCAGTGCGCGGCCCGGTCAGCAGCAGGCGCACATCCACGCCACGCAGCGCCGCCTTGCGCAAGGCCCGGCGCACACGCCAGGTCGGTAGAAAATACGGCGTCGCCAGCCAGATACGGCGCTGGCCGCTGTGCAGGGCGCGGACCAGTGACTGAACAATGTCACGGTGCTGGCGGGCATCGGCATAGGCCACCCGCCCCAAGCCCTGCCCGGATGTCGGGACTCTGGGTAAATGGGTGAGGCCGAAATTCTGCTCGGGTCGCCAGGCGGTGCGCCGTTCGTTGACGTGAAACTGCCGGTCGAACAACGCCTGCCAGTCGATCACCAGCGGCCCCTGAACCTGCACCATCACCTCATGCCACTGGCTGACCGGTTTGTGCGGCTCCCAGAACTCATCAGTGACCCCGGTACCACCGACTACCGCCAAGCGCTTGTCGACCAACAGCAATTTGCGGTGATCACGGTAGAAGTTACGCAAACCACGCTGCCAGCGTATCGGGTTGTAGAAGCGCAGGATAACCCCGGCACTCTCCAGACGCTGGCGCAAGTCGTTACCAAACGCCTGGGCACCATAGCCATCGAACAGACAACGAACGATAACCCCACGCTGCGCGGCAGCCGTCAGCGCCTGCACCACGGTTTCGGCACACGCGCCCGCCTCGACCAGATACAACTCCAGATCGACCTGCTGCACAGCGCTGTCGATGGCGGCCAGCATGCGTGGGAAAAATACCGGACCGTCGATCAGCAGTTCGAACTGATTGTCCTTGCGCCACGGAAAAATCGCACCGCCCATGCTCAGTGCGCCGCGAACATCAGCATGGCGCCCACCGGCATCGTGAAACGCGGCGCATCGAGGCCTGCGGTAAATGGCAACCGTAAGGATTCATTGTCTGGATACCCGTTGGCCTGGGCGGGCAAAAGACAAAGGCGTTCGAGCATGCAGACTCCGCAAAGAAAGGCAGTGACAGCCACCTTGAGGTGGCTTGTCTGTGCCTGTCAGACCACAGGCAAACCGCCCGGTTCGCTACCAGAACTACAGCAGACGACAGCCCTGTCGCTGCCCCAGCCACATGGCCCGACTGCTACGCCCCAGGCCACTGGCGGTCACGGTACGGGTTGCCTGATCTTCCTGCAAGGTGGCGGGCAGGTACTGTTTCACATAGCTGCGACAGTATTGGGCAGGGTTGCCCGTGACATAGCGGCACGAACAGTACTCCTTGGCAGTGTAGGCACTGATGATGTCGGGAAACACCTGTAGCGCGACCCGATGCTGCCATGCCCAGACCGCCAGCACGATCAGCACCGGCAGCACCATGCTCAATAACGGATGGCGGCGGATCAGGTTTTTCTGACGGCTCATGGGCGGGCCTGCGGGCCAAATGCGGCCAGTACATGGTTCAAGAGTTCAGCGTGCTGATAGCTGCCGTCCCGGTCGTCGCCATAACGCACCACTACCAGCCCGGCACTGGGGATCACATACAAGGCCTGCCCCCAATGCCCCAGCGCGGCAAAGGTATCAGCCGGTGCCTGTGGCCACGGCCCGGCAGCACCGGACGCGGTGCGGTTGAGCCACCAATGCCCGCCAATGACTTCGCTGCCCGCCTCGGCGTTATGACCGGCGAAGGGCGCCAGGACAAAATCGACCCAGGCCTGAGGCACCAACTGTCGCTGCTGCCAGCGCCCGGACCGCTGCATCAGCAAGCCGATCCGGGCCAGGTCGCGGGCGGTCATGTACAGGTAGGACGAACCGACAAAGGTGCCGCTGGCATCGCGCTCCCACACCGCACTGCTAATGCCCAGCGGCTCGAACAGCGCCGTCCACGGGTAGTCGGGGTAAGCCTGCTCGCCGACCATGCCCTTCAATGCTGCCGCCAGCACATTGCTGTCACCACTGGAGTAGCGCCATGCAGTACCTGGCGCCCAGGCCTTGGCATGGCTGGCGGTAAAACCGGCCATGTCTTGCCGGCCACGGGTGTAGAGCATCGCCACCACCGAAGAGTTGAGCGGCGCGTACTCGTAGTCTTCCTGCCAGTCGAGTCCCGATGACCAATGCAGCAGGTCGGCCAGGGTGACATCCGGGTGCGCCTTGAACGACGGATAAAATCTTGCGACAGGGTCCTGCAAGCGCAACCGGCCTTCACCGAATGCCACGCCCAGCAAGGTGGCCAGCACGCTCTTGCTCACCGACCAGGTCAGGTGTGGTGTGTTCACGCCGGTCACCCCGGCATAACGTTCGTAGACGATCTGCCCGTCACGGATGACCAGCAAGGCATCGCTGCGCACGCCTTTGCGCTCAACCTCGTCACGTGCAGGGAACGCGTAGCTTTCAAGCCCCCCAAGGGCCGGCGTTGCCACCACAGGCGCGCGGCTCCACTGCGCATCTGGCCACTGCTCGGCATGGCTGAAGGCGCAGGCGACATTCAAGACAAGAAGCAGGCCGAGCCTGACCAGGCGAGCTGCCATGAGGGAATGTTCCACTGGAGGTTTGCGCGACGTTAGCAACTTTTGATGACAAAACCGATTCGTCAAGACAAGGAAATGCGCCGTAACACAAGCATCACCAAATCTTCACGGGCATGACACGGCACCTCCCTAGCCTGCAAGTACAGCAATGCGCTTGGACAAATCAGTCGACCGGCCCCTTGCATGGCTGGCTCCCGGAGAGTTCGCATGACCCAGATTGCCCGCATCCGTGACAACAGTTCCGAACGTCGTCTGCAGGCCGAACGCCTGGCCGGGCCACGCGCCCTGCTCGAAGCCCAGGCACTGCGCTTCAGCGTATTCAGCGAAGAGTTCAACGCCCGGCTCAAAGGCGCTGAACAGGGCCTGGACGTCGATGACTATGATGTCCACTGCATGCACATCGGCGTACGCGACTTGAACACCGGGCGCCTGGTGGCCACCACCCGCCTGCTGGATCACAAAGCCGCCAGCACGCTGGGACGCT
This sequence comes from Pseudomonas sp. LJDD11, assembly GCF_024584215.1. Taxonomy (NCBI): domain Bacteria; kingdom Pseudomonadati; phylum Pseudomonadota; class Gammaproteobacteria; order Pseudomonadales; family Pseudomonadaceae; genus Pseudomonas; species Pseudomonas sp. LJDD11. Next base: position 34,820 of record NZ_JANJFL010000002.1, on the reverse strand, counting down.
TCTACAGCGAAGAAGAATTCAGCCTGCATGGCCTGGCCCATCTGCAAGGTCCGATCCTGGAACTGGGGCGCACCTGTGTCGACCCGGCCTACCGCAACGGCGGCACCATTGCCGTGCTGTGGAGCGAACTGGCCGAAGTGCTCAACGAAGGCGGCTACAGCTACCTGATGGGGTGCGCCAGCATCCCGATGCAGGACGGCGGCGTACAGGCCCACGCGATCATGCAGCGGCTGCGCGAGCGCTACCTGTGCACCGAACACCTGCGCGCCGAACCCAAGACCCCGCTGCCGAGCATGGATGTACCTGGCAACGTGATCTGCGAAATGCCGCCCTTGCTCAAGGCCTATATGCGGCTGGGCGCGAAGATCTGCGGCGAGCCGTGCTGGGATCAGGACTTCCAGGTGGCCGACGTGTTCATCCTGCTCAAGCGCGATGAGCTCTGCCCGCGCTACGCCCGCCATTTCAAGGCGGCCGTGTAATGAGCCGGCTGCGCAGCCTTGCGCGCGTGGCCCGGGTGTTGCTGGTGATCGGCGCCGGCCTGCTGCTGGCAACGCTGGTGGCGACACTCGAACGCCTCAGGCTCGGCGGCTCCATGCGTCTGCGGCAAAACTGCAGCCGCTGGTTCATGGCACGTCTGAGCAACGCCCTGCCGTTTCGCGTGACGGTACACGGTGAGTTGCCCCGCGAGCCGATGCTGTGGGTCTGCAATCACGTGTCATGGACCGATATTCCACTGCTGGGCCAACTGACCCCGCTGTCGTTTCTGTCCAAGGCCGAGGTACGCACCTGGCCCATCGCCGGCTGGCTGGCGCTCAAGGCCGGCACCCTGTTCATCCGCCGCGGCGCCGGTGACAGCCGCCTGGTGCAACGCCAGATGAGCGGCTTGCTGCAACAAGGCAGCCCGCTGATGATTTTCCCGGAGGGCACCACCACCGATGGCCGCGCCTTGCGCACCTTCCATGGTCGCTTGCTGGCCAGTGCCATAGAAGCTGAAGTCGCTCTGCAGCCGGTGGCCATTGAATACCGCCGCGACGGCCAACCTGACCCGATTGCGCCGTTCATCGGTGATGATGACTTGCTGTCACACATCCGCCGCCTGTTCGCCAACCCACAGAGCGACGTGCATATTCACCTGCTCAAGCCGATTGCCAGTAACGGCCAGGAACGTGCCGCCCTGGCCTACCAGGCGCAACAGGCGGTTCAGCACGCGCTGTTCGGTACGACCTGCGAAGACGTCACCGTCGCCGCCTCGTCGGCCAAAGCGGCCTGAGCAAATGCCTGCAAGTGCGGGTAGAAGGTCTTGAAGTCGGCGCTCAAGGGCCGGTACAAGCCAGGCAACTCGCGCATGGCTTCGTAAAGGCCCGCAGGCCGCGACAGGCGCCGGGCGATGCCACTCAAGGCCGCCTCAACGACCTCATAATCGCGGTATGACCCCAACCAGTCCTGCGCCGCCATGCGCGGTGCCACCAACGCCAGCCGCTCTGGCAAGTCGGGCTCGGCAGCCAACAAACCATAGACCTTGCCGGTAAAGTCATCCAGCGACTCATCGGCATACTGAGCCCAATCGCGGGCCAGGCAATGGTCGAAGAACACATCCAGCGCGATCCCGGCATAGCGCCGATTGCCTTCAGTGAACCGGGCCAATGCTGCCTTGATCAAAGGGTGCTGGTCAGTAAAGACATCGATGCGTCGATGCAGGCGAATCGAAGCCTCCAGCTCTGGAGCAAAACGCCCGGCCAGGGTTCCTTTGACGAAATCACCGTACAGGCTGCCAAGCAGTTGCGCTGGACGCTGACCGCCAACATGAAGATGTGCGAGGTAGTTCATGGCTGCAAGCCTACGCCGGTTTAGCGCCAGGGTCACCTCTATATCGTCATAACCCGATATACCGATTTATACCGTACTTAGTCACTCTGGATATTTGTACATCGCGATACAACGATATATGGTTCTCGCTACCGAGACGCACCGCAGCACTCTCAAAATGACCCTGAACATCGACCTCGACGAAATCATCAAAGCCCTGGCCCACCCGGTCCGCCGCGACATTCTCGTGTGGCTCAAGACGCCCGAGGCGTTTTTTCCGTCCCAGCAACATTGCCATGAGCATGGCGTATGCGCCGGGCAAATCGATCAGCGCACCGGGCTTTCGCAATCGACAGTGTCTGCGCACCTTGCCACCTTGCAACGCGCCGGCCTGATCATCAGCAAAAAGGCCGGCCAGTGGCATTTCTTCAAACGCAATGAAGACACCATCCAGGCGTTCATTGCCGCGTTGGTTCAAGAGCTCGACAACCCGGGCTGAACAGCGTGTTTTGAAAAACCAACAGATTAACCATTAGAGGGTTTCGTGCATGACTACACTCTTTGACCCGATCACCGTGGGCGAGCTGCAACTGCCCAACCGCATCATCATGGCCCCATTGACCCGTTGCCGCGCCGACGAAGGCCGGGTACCCAATGCAATGATGGCCGAGTATTACGTGCAGCGGGCCTCGGCGGGCCTGATCATCAGCGAAGCCACTTCCGTAACGCCGATGGGCGTGGGCTACCCTGACACCCCCGGCATCTGGTCCAGCGACCAGGTGCGCGGCTGGAGCAATATCACCAAAGCGGTGCACGGCGCCGGTGGCCGTATCGTGGTGCAGTTGTGGCATGTCGGGCGCATCTCGCACCCCTCTTATCTGAACGGTGAAGCCCCGGTGGCGCCCAGCGCGGTTCAGCCAGCCGGCCATGTGAGCCTGTTACGCCCGCAGGCAGACTACCCGACACCGCGCGCCCTGGAACTGGCCGAAATCGGCGACATCATCGACGCCTATCGCAGTGGTGCAGAGAACGCCAAGGCCGCAGGCTTTGACGGTGTCGAACTGCATGCCGCCAACGGTTACCTGATCGACCAGTTCCTGCAAACCAGCACCAACCTGCGCACTGATCGCTACGGCGGTTCGCTGGAAAATCGTGCACGCCTGCTGCTGGAAGTCACCGATGCGCTGATCGAAGTCTGGGGCGCAGGCCGGGTCGGTGTGCATCTGGCACCGCGTGCCGATGCTCACGACATGGGCGATGACAACCTGACCGAAACCTTCAGCTATGTGGCGAAAGAACTGGGCAAGCGCGGCATCGCCTTTATCTGCTCGCGCGAGCACGAAGCTGCCGACAGCCTGGGGCCGCGCCTGAAAAAGGATTTTGGCGGGGTGTACATCGCCAATGAGAAATTCACCAAAGCCAGCGCCACCGCCTGGCTCGAAAGCGGCAAGGCGGATGCCGTGGCCTTTGGTGTGCCGTTTATCGCCAACCCGGACCTGACCGAGCGGCTGGCGCAGGATGCCCCGCTAAACCAGGCCAACCCGCAAACGTTCTACGGTAAAGGGCCGGTTGGCTATATCGACTACCCGCGCCTTTGATCACACGACAGCCTCGAACAGGGCTGCCACCTGGGTAGGGTCGATCACCCCCAGCTCATTGCCCTCGGTATCGGTCACGGTGCCGTCCGGGTACAGCCAGCGCTCCTGGCCATTGGCATCCGGGTAAAAGATCGGCCCGTCCTGCTTGCGCCAGGAACCGTCCGGATTTTCGATATCACCATTGGGGTACTGCCTGACCCCGTCGGGGTGCAGGAGGGTGCCGTCGGCATACTGCACCGCCCCATTGGGGTGGATGGCGGCCTGAGCCTGCTTGTCGATGACGACACCATCGGGTAACACCGCGGTGTCGCGGTCAGGAAAGACACTGCCAACCGGATACAACACGCCGCCCACTGTCGCTACATTGGCCAGGATACCGGTAACGTTCAGAACGTTTTCCAGCGGCGCCGGGCGGGCAGGCAATTCAGGAAGCGTCGAGGCGTCCAGCCGGTTACGCGGCGTATCGCTGAGCATGGGCAGCATGCCCGGTGCGGTAACCGCGCCAGGTGATGGCTTGCGCGGTGCAGGCTCAGGGGCCTTTGCGGCAGGTTTTGGCGGGATCACAGGGCGGGTACCGGCAGTGACGGAACCTGGACCTGGCGTCTGGCTACCAGGACGCTGAGTGCCTGGGGTTGGCCTGCCCCCTGGCGGCAGGGGCCTGGGCGGCTGGCCGGTCGCAGCCCCGGGTTTGGGCGGCGCAGGCGTCGGCGAAACAGACGGTTTGGGCTTGCCAGGTGGTATGCGCGGGGCGAGGCGTTTATTGAAGCTATTGATTGCACTGGGTCCTTTCATCGTGAAACTCCATCTGGTTGAGGATGGCCGCACGATAAAACACCCTGTCTGACACGGTGCGCTACATATGTAACGCACCGCCAATTACTGCAATCAATTCAACGCCCGCGGGCCCATCACTGCCCGGACCCGATGCGCTGCGACAGATTCTGCACCTGGCTGGTCAAGGCATTGATATTACGGGTGACCTGGGTACGGAACGCATCAAACTCGGCGTTATTCGGACCATTGCCAGCGCTCGGCGCAGGACGGTTTTCCTGCTCACTCTTGAGCACCAGCAGTTCCTGCTCCAGACGCTCGATGGCAGCCGTGGAATTGCCCTGCTTCTTCAACGCCGCAACGTCGGCAGCCAACGCCTTGAGCTGGGTATCGAGCTTACCCTGCTCGCCCTGCGCCGCCTTGAGCTGTTCAGGCAGGGCCGTTTTGAACGCGTTGAGTTCGGCCAGCAACGTCTTGAGCTGCTCCTGCACCTGGCTCAGTTCGCTCTGCTGCTGGGTCGCTTGGCCACCTAGCTGCTCAAGGCGCTTGTCCAGGCTGCCCTGCTGGCCCTCGGTGCTTTCGCGCTGTTTTTCCTGGTCTTGCAGTTGCGCTTCCAGCAGGCCCAGACGCTGCTTGAGGACTTCGCCATCGCTGCTCAGCGCTTCGGTGGCCACCATCTTGCCGGAGATGTCCTGCAGGCGGCCTGCCGCGTCTTCGCTGATCCTGGCAAAGCTCTCCTGGGTTGCCACCAGTTGCTGCTCCATCAGCGAAATCTGCTGAAAGCTCCACCAACCCAGGCCACAAAAAGCGATTACCAGCGCGCCTATCAGCGCCCAAAGCGCACCGGTGCTGGCGGGCCTGACCTTGACCACTGGCGTGTCACGGGAATACACCGTGGTGCGCTCACGGGCGCCTTTGGCCGTTACGAAGTCGTCATCGTCATCATCCCTGGCACTCAGGCTGGGGATGTCATCGATGTCGTCGTGTGGATCGTTACGCATACTCAATCCTTAAAGTGGTCCAGCCCGAGGCAGTATAAATGCCCGAATACGGCGCTACGGTTAATAGCCTTGATACAGATGCCCCGCCTTTGACCAGGCACAGAACTCATCGAGCGCCGACCACAGGCTGATCTGCGGGTCATAACCCAGATAATGCCGGGCACGGCTGATATCCAGGGTGAAATCCTTGCTCATCATCTGCACCCCCAGACGTGACATCGTGGGTTCCGGCTGGCCAGGCCAAAGCAGGCACACGGCCTCGTTGAGCATCGCCATACTGCTGGCCAGTCCGACAGAGCGGTAGCGCCTGACCTGCGGTAACTGCATCTGGCGCATGACGTAGTTGATCGCATCCCAGAGCGGCACCGGCTGACCGTTGCTGATGTTGTAGACCTGCCCCAAGGCCGCATTGCCGACTTCAAGACAACGCAGCAATGCCTGGTTGAGGTTGCCGATGCTGGTGAAATCCGCCACGTTCAAACCGTTACCGACGATCGCCAGGCGGTTCTTGGCCTGCATTTTTATCAGTCGCGCAAAGATACTGTGATCGCCAGCGCCCGTCACCAGCCGGGGACGCAGGGCGATGGTCTGCAAACCAAACTCTTGGGCGCCGAAGACCTTTTGCTCCGCCAGGTACTTGGTGGCGGCATAGGCATTGGCAAACCGCCGCGGCACCTGATCTTCCTTGAGACCGCGGTGCGAGCGCCCATCAAAACAGATCGACGGCGAAGACAGATGGACCAGCCGCCGGACTTTTTCTTTCAGGCAGGCTTCGACCACATTTTCGGTCAATTGCACGTTGGCCTGCATGAACGCCTGGCGCCGCCCCCAGAAGCCCACCGCACCGGCGCAATGCACAACGCTATCGACCTCCTTGCACAGCGCCCTGACCCGCTCGGCATCAGCCAGATCAGCGGGCATGAACTCGGCCCCCAGGCTGATCAGTTGCTCAACGGCCTCACTGCGCCTGGCAGTGACCCGTACGTCGAGCCCCTGCTCCAGAGCGAACCGCGCAAAGCGCCCGCCAATGAAGCCGCCCGCGCCGGTGACCAGAATCTTCATCTACCTATCCTTTCAACCCAAACCTGGAGAGAAACCTCAAACAAGGGTGCAGTGACGCTCTATAACGCCATCACGGCACCAGCCACTGGCCAGACTGTCGGGCCAGATGCTCGGTAAGCCGGTTCAGAAACTGGCCGCCATTGCGCCAGTGATGCCAGTACAGCGGCACTTCGATACTGTGCCCGGGCAACAGATCCACCAGTTGCCCGCCGCGCAACTGTTCGACCACTTGCAGATCAGGCACCAGCCCCCACCCCAGTCCGGCCTCCAGCATACGCACGAAGCCTTCCGAGGACGGGCACAAATGATGCTCGAAACTGTCGTGCAGACCAAGTGAGGCCAGATAGCGATGCTGCAAGGTATCGTCAGGGCCGAAGACCAGCACCGGTGCCTGAATCAGCTTCGCCGCTTCGATGCCATCGGGAAAATGCCGGGCGATAAAGCGCGGGCTGGCCAACGCCAGGTAGCGCATTGAACCCAGCCGCAGGCTGCGGGCACCGGCCACCGGCCGCTCGCTGGCACACACACAGGCTGCCACTTCGCCGGCGCGCATGCGTTTGAGGCCCACCTCCTGGTCCTCGACCACCAGGTCCAGCATCAACCGATGGGCGATACAGAACTCACCAACCGCCGCCGCCCACCAGGTGGCCAGGCTATCGGCATTGAGTGCGATACGCAGCCGCTCGGGCAGGCCGTCTTCATCCAGGCTGGGAACCTGGCCTTGCAGGTCGCGCTCCAGCAAGCGCACCTGCTGGACATGGTTGAGCAGGCGCCGGCCTATATCGGTTGGCCCCGGCGGCGTAGTGCGCACCAGCACCGGCTGACCGACGCGCGCCTCCAGCAGCTTGATGCGTTGTGAAACAGCTGACTGGGATAACCCCAACACCTGCGCTGCGCGCTCGAAGCCGGCTTGTTCGACCACTGCTGCCAGCGCCGCGAGAAGCTTGTAATCGAACATCATTTTTCCTAACGAGTGATGACGATGATTGATTTTTCTTATACAGGCAATCTGCGCAGAATCGCCAGTCAAAACCCGGATCTGGACACTCTCATCATGTGGCAAAGCTATTTTAACGGCCTGCTGGTCGCCCTCGGCCTGATCATGGCGATCGGCACCCAGAATGCCTTTGTTCTGGCCCAGGGATTGCGCCGTGAGCACCATGTGCCGGTGGCATTGCTGTGCATCTTCTGCGATGCGGTGCTGGTCGCCGTCGGCGTATTCGGTCTGGCCAGCGTACTGATGCAGAACCCCACCCTGCTAACCGTCGCCCGTTGGGGCGGGGTGTTGTTTCTCACCTGGTATGGTTTGCAAGCCTTGCGCCGCGCCTGCGCCCGACAGAGCCTGGCGCACGGTGCCGGTCAGGGGACGCGCTCGCGGCGGGCAGTGCTGCTCAGCGCGCTGGCCGTGACACTGCTTAACCCCCATGTGTATCTCGATACCGTACTGTTGATCGGCTCGCTAGGGGCCCAGCAGAGTGTGCCGGGTGCTTATGTTGCCGGCGCTGCCAGCGCATCGCTGATGTGGTTTTCCGCACTGGCGATCGGGGCTGCATGGCTGGCGCCCTGGCTGGCCCGCCCAACGACCTGGCGGCTGGTCGACCTGATGGTCGCGGTGATGATGTTCAGTGTCGCCATACAACTGATACGCAATGTTTGAATCGATTAAAGGGTGCGTTGGATACGCCAGCGGAACCTCTATTCCATACAGTTGTTACGTGGTTAAGCCGCAGGCCCGGTGCTATGATCCGGGACCTGCGCCGCATAAGAGTGGAAAACTCCCGGCGCAACGTTGTTGAACGGCCGCACCGTGAGCGGCCCAGCGATTGACGCACTCGACCTGAAAGGAGATAGACCATGGCTTTTGAATTGCCGCCGCTGCCGTATGCCAAAGACGCACTGCTGCCGCACATTTCCGCTGAAACCCTGGAAATTCACCACGACAAGCACCACAACACCTACGTCGTGAACCTGAACAACCTGGTCCCTGGTACCGAGTTCGAAGGCAAGACCCTGGAAGAAATCATCAAGACTTCTTCGGGCGGTATCTTCAACAACGCGGCCCAGGTCTGGAACCACACTTTCTACTGGGGATGCCTGTCGCCGAATGGCGGCGGCGAGCCTACCGGCGCACTGGCCGATGCCATCAACAGCTCGTTCGGCTCTTTCGAAAAATTCAAGGAAGAGTTCAGCAAGGTCACCATCGGCACCTTCGGTTCCGGCTGGGGCTGGCTGGTCAAGAAAGCCGACGGCAGCCTGGCGCTGGCCAGCACCATCGGTGCCGGCAACCCGCTGACCAACGGCGACACCCCGCTGCTGACCTGCGACGTCTGGGAACACGCTTACTACATTGACTACCGCAACCTGCGTCCAAAGTACGTTGAAGCGTTCTGGAACCTGGTCAACTGGGACTTCGTGGCTCAGCAGTACGCTGCCTGATTCCCCGCTCCCCCAACAAAAAACCCGGCGCGTCCGGGTTTTTTGTTGTCCGCATTTTGGCACCCTTTTTTGCGCCTTGGCGCACACCGGTGACCGCCGGACGCTCTGGCAGGCGGGTTATGAAAAAAACGGGAAAAAGATTGAGCAGCCCGTCACAGACTAGAATAGAGGCACACTTTTTAGCTCATCAGAAAGCGATAGCGTAGTAATGTCACTTTTTGTATTTTGCTGGTTCCCGCTCAAGTTCCATACCTGTGTGTCCGACACAGTGATATGCCCGACTCCCGCAAACCGGTCGGCATACGTCGCGAGTGGGCGAGCCTGATGAGTCGCTCCTTGAACCACAGGCAGTTCGAATGGTTATCGAAGAACGCTAGGTTCCCGAAACGGATTAAGGAATGACCACTTGAAGCTGGAACTCAAACACAGCCTGTCAGTGAAGCTCTTGCGCGTCGTACTGCTTTCAGCGCTGCTGGTAGGCGTTGTGTTGAGTTGCGCCCAGATTGTCTTCGATGCCTACAAGACGCGGCAGACGGTCGCCGCCGATGCCGAACGCATCCTTGATATGTTTCGCGACCCGTCGACCCAAGCGGTGTACAGCCTGGACCGGGAAATGGGCATGCAGGTCATTGAAGGTCTGTTTCAGGACGCTTCGGTGCGCCAGGCCTCAATCGGCCACCCCAACGAGACCTTGCTGGCCGAAAAGGAACGCCCCCTCAAAAGTTCGTCCAGCCGTTGGCTGACTGACCTGATTCTTGGCCAGGAACGCAGCTTCACCACCCAACTGACCGGCCGTGCACCGTACAGTGAATACTACGGCGACCTGCGCATCACCCTTGACACCGCCCACTATGGTGAAAGCTTCCTGACCAGCGCCTTGATCATCTTCCTCTCCGGGACGTTGCGCGCACTGGCCATGGGGTTGGTGCTGTATCTGGTCTATCACTGGATGCTCACCAAACCGCTATCGAAGATTATCGAGGCACTGACCGAGATCAACCCTGACCGGCCAAGCGAACATCAGCTTCCTCAATTAAAAGGCCACGAAAGAAACGAGCTGGGCCTGTGGATCAATACCGCCAACCAGTTGCTGGCCTCCATAGAGCGCAATACTCATCTGCGCCATGAGGCGGAAAACAGCCTGCAACGCATGGCCCAGTACGACTTTCTCACCGGGCTGCCCAACCGCCTGCAATTGCAGCAGCAACTGGATCAGATTCTGGACGCCGCCGGCCGCCAGCAGCACCGCGTGGCGGTGCTCTGTGTCGGCCTGGATGACTTCAAGGGTATCAACGAGCAATTCAGCTATCAGGCTGGCGACCAGTTACTGCTGGCCCTGGCTGATCGTCTGCGGACCCACAGCGGTCGGCTGGGGGCACTGGCCAGGCTGGGCGGCGACCAGTTCGCACTGGTCCAGGCGGATATTGAACAGCCCTATGAGGCCGCCGAGCTGGCTCAGAACATTCTCGATGGCCTGGAAGCTCCCTTTGCGCTGGAACAGCAGGAAATCCGCCTGCGCGCCACCATCGGCATCACCCTCTATCCAGAGGATGGCGACAGCACTGAAAAGCTGCTGCAAAAAGCCGAACAGACCATGACCCTCGCCAAGACCCGCTCACGCAACCGCTATCAGTTCTATATCGCCAGTGTCGACAGCGAAATGCGCCGTCGCCGCGAACTGGAAAAAGACCTGCGCGAAGCCTTGCCGCGCAACCAGCTGTATCTGGTCTATCAGCCACAGGTCAGCTATCGCGATCATTCGATCATGGGCGTTGAAGCCCTGATCCGCTGGCAGCACCCGGAACACGGCATGGTCCCGCCTGATGTGTTCATTCCGCTGGCGGAACAGAACGGCACGATCATCGCCATCGGTGAATGGGTGCTCGACCAGGCCTGCCGTCAGTTGCGTGAATGGCACGATCAAGGCTTCTGCGAACTGCGCATGGCAGTCAATCTGTCGACCGTACAGTTGCACCACAGCGAGCTGCCGCGGGTGGTCAACAACCTGCTGCAAATCTACCGCCTGCCGCCACGCAGCCTGGAGCTGGAGGTCACCGAAACCGGCCTGATGGAAGACATCAACACTGCCGCACAACACCTGCTAAGCCTGCGCCGCTCCGGCGCCCTGATTGCCATCGACGATTTCGGCACCGGTTACTCATCACTGAGTTACCTCAAGAGCCTGCCGCTGGACAAGATCAAGATCGACAAGAGCTTCGTGCAAGACCTGATCGATGACGATGATGATGCGACCATCGTGCGCGCCATCATCCAGCTGGGCAAGAGCCTGGGCATGCAGGTCATCGCCGAGGGGGTGGAAACCGCCGAGCAGGAAGCTTACGTCATCTCCGAGGGTTGCCATGAAGGCCAGGGCTACTACTACAGCAAGCCGCTGCCGAGTCGTGAGTTGCTGGCTTATCTGAAGCAGGCCAGACGCAGCAGTGCGCCAGCGTTCTGAGTCCCGCTGATAGACACCTCTGGCACACTGTATCCCGCCATCTTGTAAACATTAGTTACATCCGTTTGCGACCAACACGAATGTTTACCGGCGTTATGCCTTTACACCGAATGCAAATCTTTCGCATCATGTCGCAGTTTTCAGGGCGCCCGGCGCCCTCCCCCCCTTTCCCAGACGCAGGATTTCGTCATGATTCGTACGCCCCTGGCTTATGCCAGTCTGCTGGCCATCGCTATCTCTCTCGCCGGTTGCGGCGAAGGCAAGGACAAAGCAGCAGCGCCAGCCGCCAGCCCCGCTCCAGCCACTGCACCGGCCGCAGCGACTCCTGCTGCCGCGCCGGCAGCCGCTTCTGCCTCGCAACTGGACGAAACCGCTGCCAAAGCCGTAGTCGCCAACTACGCCGGTATCGTTTATGCGGTGTTCAGCGACGCCGAAGCCGGTGCCAAGAAGCTGCAGACGGCAATCGACGAATTCCTCGCCACCCCGAACGACAAGACCCTCAAGGCCGCTCGCGATGCGTGGCTGGCTGCGCGGGTGCCTTACATGCAGAGCGAAGTGTTCCGCTTCGGCAACACCATCATTGATGACTGGGAGGGTCAGGTTAACGCCTGGCCGCTGGACGAAGGCCTGATCGACTACGTCGCCAAGGATTACCAGCACGCGCTGGGCAACCCGGGCGCCACCGCCAACATCATCGCCAATACCGAGATTCAGGTAGGCGAAGACAAGGTAGACGTCAAGGAAATCACTGCCGAGACGCTGGCCAGCCTCAATGAACTGGGCGGTTCGGAGGCCAACGTTGCCACCGGCTACCATGCCATCGAATTCCTTCTGTGGGGTCAGGATCTGCACGGTAACGGCCCTGGTGCCGGTGAGCGTCCGGCCACTGATTACCTCGAAGGCGCTGGCGCCACCGGCGGCCACAATGAGCGTCGCCGCGCCTACCTGAAGGCGGTGACCGAGCTGCTGGTAACCGACCTCGAAGAGATGGTCAACAACTGGAAGCCGGGCGTTGCTGACAACTACCGTGCAACCCTGGAAGGCGAGTCCGGCGAAAACGGTCTGCGCAAGATCCTGTTCGGCATGGGCAGCCTGTCGCTCGGCGAACTGGCCGGCGAGCGCATGAAAGTCGCGCTGGAAGCCAACTCCAGCGAAGACGAGCACGACTGCTTCAGCGACAACACCCACAACTCGCATTACTACAATGGTCTGGGTATCCGTAACGTCTACCTGGGCGAATACACCCGTACCGACGGCACCAAGATCAGCGGCCCGAGCCTGTCGTCGCTGGTCGCCAAGGCCGATGCAGCCACCGACACCACCCTGCGCGCCGACCTGGACAGCACCCAGGCCAAACTGCAGGTCCTGGTTGACCGCGCGAACAAGGGCGAGCATTTCGACCAGTTGATCGCTGCCGGCAACACCGAAGGCAACCAGGTGGTGCGTGACGCCATCGCAGCCTTGGTCAAACAGACCGGTGCCATCGAGCAAGCCGCTGGCAAGCTGGGCATCACCGACCTGAACCCGGATAACGCCGATCACGAATTCTGATCACGTTGCAAGGTGCGTCATCCAATGCCGGTCAGTTCGCTGACCGGCATTTTTGTTTGTGAACACGCTTACTGGCCGCGTCAGGCTGCGACCTTTCTGCAAATACTGTAGGGCTATTCCTAAAGCACCTACAGCCCATTGCCCGCCTGCGCATCCCTGACGACTATCGCGCTTCTCGCATTTTTTGAAGCCGCGCCCATGTCCGAACTCGAATCCGGCCCCGCCAATCTTCCCTGGTCAAGCTGTAACGCCTTTGTGCTGTTCAACGCGGTCAACGTCCCACAACTGGCCAAAACGCTTTACCAGTGTCGGGGCGATATTGATGCGCATCCGGTGTTTCTGATGACCCGCTTCAAGGACCTGGTAGACAAGTCCCCCTACCTGGTGGCGATTACAGACAGCCATGATCCGGTCTATCAGTTGTTTCTCGAACAGGCAGACAAAGAGTGGGGCTTACTGCTGTTCAGCCAGGCAACGACAGACACCCTGCTCCAGCATCTGCGCTGGCTGCTGTTTGTCGATGAGCCTGGACGTAAGCCGACCTATCTGAATATCTCTGACCCGCTCGTCGCCAACGCCCTGTTTGGCCTGTATCCCCGGCACACGGATAACCGCCTGTTCGGCCCAATCGACCAGTTGTACGCCGTCGACGTCATCGATCAGCGCTGGATACGCCACATACGTGAGGGCTGCGCGGCATCTGATCATAACGCTGCCTTGTACTGCCTCAACCCGGCCCAGACCCAGGCCTTGGGTGACGCCGACCTGCGCATCAAGGTCGTCGAACTGGAGCAGCACATGCACCGGTTCTTTCCCGACTATTTGCCCGACGCCAGCCTGGCGCACCGCTACCAGCACTTGTACAGGCTTGCCCGGCAAGCCTGCGAAATGGGCTTCAGCACCGAGATTGATCTGTTTCATTACGCCAACGTCAGCCAGTTTCTCGACCGCCAGCCACCCGAAGCTCATGCCGATATCCGCCAACTGGTGCTCAACGTGTCGTCATTGACTCACTCCCAACGTATTCAGCAGGCCAACGCCCTGGTGGTGGAACGAGCGCGTACTGGAGCCCTCTCATGAGTCGCAAAACCACCTTGAGCCCGCTGGAAAAAGCCTACTGGGAGGCGCGGGCAAAAAGTCATCTGGACGTGATGAACAACGTCAGTGCCTGCCCGCTGACGGGGGACAAGGTGCAACTGATCCCGCTTCGTTACGGGCGAGTGGAGCGCCTGCACAGCAAACCCGACGGCGAGCGTTATCGAAACCTCAAAAGGCCGCTGGGTCTGCGCCTGGTCCGCGACGGCTACCTGTACATCATTGAAGAAAGCAGCCGCCTGCTGCATGAATACCGCCTTGCCGACGGGCTATTGGAGGAATGTCTGTGGCGGGGTGGCGAAGTCACTCAGGATCTGCGCCAGACACCGGTTGGCGAACCCGAGCTGATTTTCGCCAAAGACGCCATGTTGCATGTGGCGTACGCCGAGCTGCAATGGAGCGCCGCCAAGTGCTCACAGGTGCTGCACAGCGCAGCAGACCGCTACTACTTCATGCAACAAATCCATCTGGCCAAGGCCGACTGCCAGCATGGCGGCAAGCATCTACGGGTCGAGATGCAGGTTGCGCTGCAATTGGCAGAAGTCGCTGAACCACCTGCGGCCCAGTGCGCCGTACCCGGTACGCCTGAACAGGAGCGTGAAGACTACTGCTGGGAGCACCAGAGGCTGTTTCGTGAGGCCCATATCGGTGAGCTGAAGCAGATTCTGGTGAGCCGCTACGAGCACGACCATCTCTACCTGGTGCTCGAAGACAGCCTGGGCATTATGCAGGACCTGGCACAGGAGCAAGACACGATCGTCGATTGGATCAGCAATTGGCGCGAAGAGCACGACAACGAACTGCGTTACATCACCGCCAGCTACATCGACACCCTGATGACCGTGGGTGAACACACCGCGCGCAAGACCCCGGCCGACCTTCCCCTCCTGCTGCACGCCACCACCGAACAGGAGCGCACGCGGATCTATGCCTGGGTCAATGCCCGCAACAAATGGCTCTGGGAACACCGCCAGGACCTGACACCGCCCTATCGGCACGGCATTACTTACTCAAACCGGGGAGAAGTCATTCCCATGCAGACACCTGCTACGCAGTTGGCCAGACAAACCATGGACCTGCGTCAGCAAGAGATGATCAAGGCGCTGGGCAAGCAGCGTTATGAGGACCTGAAAAGTGAAATAGAGGCACTCAACGACACCAGTCAGGGCGTCTTGAATGGTGTTGGGATCGGCGCCAGAGGTATTCACGACCTTGTTCGCCATGAAGAGATGCAGAGCTATCTGCAACAGGAACGTGCCCACCTCAAGCGCTGGCAGCAGCGTCTGGATGAGGTGAGCGAAGATCGTGTCGAACTGTTTGCCAGCGGCGAATTTCATCGCAGCGCCTGGTACTTCAACCCCGCAGAACGCAAAGGGCAACTGCACCACGCGCTGAGCCTCGAACAAAACTGCATGCGCGACCTGTGCCGCACTGACGAAGGCCTGCGCAAGGTGGGCGAGTTCTTTGACAACAATCCGCATTTCATCTTGCCGGCTTTTCAGACCCGGCTGGATGTCAGCTACCTGAAAACCAAGGTGGGCGACCTGACCAAGTGGCTGGACGACACGCGCAACTTCACCTCCGGCCTGGCCGACGCCAGCAGCCGGCTCGCGCAAATCGAACGGATCATGAACAACCACTGGTCCACCAGCCTGAACCTGCCACCGCAGTTGCAGGCGCTGCATCAGGGGGTTCTGGCCAGCTACATCCCCGCCATTGCCAACAGCCTGAATGACTGGCACGCGCAAACCCAGTCACTGCTCGACAGCCAGGACCTGAAAGCGCATCTGGACAAGATGGCCCAGGCCACCAACCGCGCTCAACGGCTGGGCATGCTGGTCGCGCTGCAAACCGAAGGCCTGCATCTGCAAATCGCCAACGAGTCGGATATCGCAGAGTTCAAACAGCGCTTGGTGCGCTTTCATCAGTGGACGGAGGAAGAGACGCAATTGCGCCGAACGGCCAACCGTCTGAGAAAACGCGCCCAGAGCCGAAGACTGACACCTGAAGAGCGGTATGAAATAAAACAGGAAAGGCACCTTGTTCAGCAGAAACTTTCAACTGTCCGCCATCAACGAAGGGCGTTGGGGCGTTTGATCGACAGCTCGACATCACCGACCAATACCTTACCAAGTGGGTATATAGGGGTCAGGCTGGATATGCCAGAGTCACAACGCATGGCCTTGCAGGATGAGGTTCGTCGAGTACAGGCGGGGGCGCTTGGCGGATACGGTACTTCGGGAACTTATCGGGCGGCGTTCAAGAGTGGGCTGGTGCCTTCGATACTGAGCGTTTTTCAACTGATGAACTTGAAGTCGGCCGTGGAAACAGGGCTGAAAGATTCGAAAAAAGAGGGCTTTTCTTATGAAATTTTCCTTCCTATCTTTGTCGCGCTTATCAGCTTTACCAATAGCAGCCTGACCGCCTACCAACTGGCCAAGATTGCGATGCTGGACAGAACAATGGCAAGAGTAGCGACGCTTGCCAGCCACTCAGCAGGCGCTCTGCCTGCGGTCAAGATAGGCAAACTTGGCTTGGGTCTCGGTGGCGGCGTGGCCATATTGAACGTCATACCGTCCGCCTACATACTCGGCAAAAATATGAACAAGTGGCGCGATGCAATATCCACAGGCACATGGGAAGAACGCACCGCTGCGTTTATCGGCTTGAGTGGCGACCTGATCGCCTCAGGAGTCGCTGTAACTCAAAGTGGCGCTGCGGTTAAAGAATTTGGGGGATTACTGAGGGAAGTCCTCAAAGCCGATCCGTCACAGCGAAAACTGGTGGCCAATCAGGCGTGGGCTACCCGAGGGACCAGATTCTTAAGTCTCTCCGCTCGCTTGAATCTTTGGGGGCTGGCCGCTCTGGCTCTGCAGCTGGCCGGTGAGACGCTCTATAACTTCTACCATCTCGACCACTTGCAACGCTGGCTGGTCGGCTGCGTATGGGGCACACAACCTCAGGGATGGAGCGATGCTCAATCACGGCAGAAACTGGCAGAGTCGACCCTGCGCCCAACGATCATCGACAAAGGCATCGCAGAAGACCCTGCCACGCAAGAGTCGGCCAGGGTCTTGCAGTTAATCCTGCCAGCAATGACACCCGGCATGCTGGACAGCGACTCGCTGCGCTGGAGAGTCACCTGGCTGAACGGCCCGGACAAACGAGAGTTCAGCGAGTTTTTCCGGGAAATGCTGAGCATTGCAGGCGTCATGCCACTGACTCTACAACTCAGCATTCCCACGGAGCTTCAGGGACATCAAGTAACTCTGGAGTTATGCCTGGCGGTAAAGCCTGCGCTGGCCGAAGACTTCCTTAATGCGGACACCGGCTACCTGAATTATCGCGTTACGCTCACTCAGGATATGCCCAACAAATCGATCACCCCACTGATTGTGCCGCCCAGTATTACCGCTGAACTTCCTCCTACCCAGATCACCAGAAAATTTATCAATGACAACCGATAATAAATACGACCGGCTCCCTCGCGCCGGCGATACGGAGGACGAGCCAGGCCAGAAAGTTTTTTATCTGGCCCCACTGCCATTACCGACTGGAGTCAAACCTTTCAGTGGCAGGGAACTGCAAAAGAACGCTAACCAAACCTACATGGACTTTATGCTAGGCAAAGCTTCTTTTGAGCTTTCTATCAGATTTTTCATAGGCAGCATTTTAGGAATAAGCCTGCTCTATTTCTTGACTGCACTCGTCTTGGACTTATACATCTCTTTAGCATGGGATCGAACTTTCTCTGAGGTCATCATTATCGCGTTTACTGGAGGGAATTTCCTTCCAATTATTTTGGCACTTATAGCATCAATCACCGGCCTCCCCATCCTCCACGCCATCTGGGTCCTGTCCCGTATCCCGCCCATCCGCTTCAACCGTCAACGTCGCGAAGTGGCCTATGTGGCCAAGCGCGGTGACAAACCCTGCATCATCCCTTGGGAAAGTGTGATTGCCTGTCTCAGCAGCCGTCTCGTGCCAACCAAATATGG
>NZ_JANJFL010000002.1:0-16761 GCF_024584215.1 Pseudomonas sp. LJDD11 | reverse complement strand
GGCTGGCACCTGCCCTGCCGCCTGGCAGCCTGGATCAACGGCCTGCCGAGGAAAAGCCTGCCGCGTGAGGTCGCGCAATGGTCCAGGCCGCTGCCGCCCGAGCAATGGCAACAGCCCAGTGCTGAACTGCTGGAGCAGAGTCAGGAGGTTCAAAAAGTGCTGCGCTGGGGCAAGACATTGGTTGATTACTTTGAAGGCTTGTCCGCGCCAGCACCGACGAAGCGCAAACAACATTCGGCAAAGAATTCGTAACAGCAAATTGCACCAGCCCTCGTTAACGATAACTCCTCTTATTCCTGCCCCACAGGACTGTTAAGCTTGCTCGCCTTGAATTTCGGCTGTTTAAAGATTTCACATGACTGCGCCACTGCGTACATCTCTGGCTCTGCTGTTGACCCTGACTCTGAGCGGGTGCGATGAGGCGCCGCGTTTCACTCAGGCGGAGCCCGGCGAGGCGTTGTCGGGGGGGGCGGCGACGGTGCATCGCAGCGACCAGAATGCCTTTTCCCTGCCGTCGGCCAACCTGCCACCGGTACGCCGGCTGGATTTCAGCGTTGGCAACAGTTTCTTCCGCAACCCTTGGGTAATCGCACCGTCGACCACCACCGCCCGCGATGGACTCGGGCCGTTATTCAATACCAATGGTTGCCAGAACTGCCATATTCGCGATGGTCGCGGTCATCCGCCCGAGCCTGGCGACAGCAATGCGGTGTCAATGCTGGTCAGGCTGTCGATCCCCAACAGCGCAGGCTCTGCCGAGCAGCTGCAGCGTGGTGGGGTAGTGCCGGAGCCGGTGTATGGCACCCAGTTGCAAGATATGGCGGTGCCCGGTGTACCCCCGGAAGGTAAAGTCCGGGTCAAGTACGAGCCGCTGGTAGTCAGGTTTCGTGACGGCAGCGAGGTCGAGCTGCGCCAGCCGACCCTGAGCATCACCCATCTGGGCTACGGCCCGTTGCATCCGGACACGCATGTTTCCGCACGCATAGCGCCGCCCATGATCGGCCTGGGTCTGCTCGAAGCCATCCCCGAGGCGGCGATCCTGGCTGGTGCCGACCCTGACGACAAAAATGGCGACGGCATTTCCGGGCGTCCCAACTGGGTCTGGGACGATGCCCGTCAGCAAGTCGCGCTGGGCCGTTTCGGCTGGAAAGCCGGCCAGCCCAACCTGAACCAACAGAATGTGCATGCGTTTTCCGGTGACCTGGGGCTGACCACAAACCTGCGTCCCATGGATGACTGTACAACGGCGCAAACTGCCTGCAAGGAGGCGCCAAATGGCAATGGCCCGAACGGCGAGCCGGAAGTCAGCGACAACGTCCTGCGTCTGGTGGAGTTCTATACCCGCAACCTCGGCGTACCGGCCCGGCGTGACGTCGAAGATGCGCAGGTGCTGGCTGGCAAGAGCCTATTCTTCAAGGCCGGCTGCGACCAATGCCATACCCCGCAATTCACCACCCGTGCCGATGCCGCCGAGCCGGAGCTGGCCAACCAGATCATTCGCCCGTACAGCGACCTGTTGCTGCATGACATGGGCGAAGGCCTGGCCGATAACCGTACCGAGTTCCAGGCCACCGGTCGCGAATGGCGCACCCCACCGCTGTGGGGGCTGGGCCTGACCCAGGCGGTCAGTGGCCATACCCAATTGCTACATGATGGCCGTGCCCGCAATGTGCTGGAGGCGATTCTCTGGCACGGTGGCGAGGCTCAGGCAGCCCAGCGTCAGGTGCTGGCTTTCGACGCAGAACAACGCGCGGCCTTGCTGGCGTTCCTTAATTCATTATGATTGTGTCAATTTAATTCAAGGAGCCGGAGATGTTCCGTCCCAAGCTGTTGTTCACCAGTCTTGCCGCCCTGGCGCTGGGCGCCTGTACACCTGCCGATCCACAGGCGGTGACTTCGGCTGCGATCGCCAAACAGGTGATCCTGCCGACCTACAGTCGCTGGGTAGACGCCGACCGCCAACTGGCGAGCAGCGCTTTGGCGTTCTGCGAAGGCAAGACCGATTTGCAGACTGCCCGTGCTGACTTCCTCAAGGCGCAAAAAACCTGGGCCGAACTGCAACCGTTGCTGATCGGCCCGCTGGCTGAAGGCAACCGCTCCTGGCAGGTTCAGTTTTGGCCTGACAAGAAAAACCTGGTCGGTCGTCAGGTTGAACAACTGGTGACTGCTCAGCCGTCAGTCAGCGTTGAAGAGCTGACCAAGGCCAGCGTTGTGGTTCAGGGTCTGTCTGCCTATGAATACATTTTGTTCGATGCCGGCATCGACATGGCCAGCGCCGAACACAAAGCCCGTTATTGCCCGCTGCTGACCGCCATTGGTGCCCGGCAGAAACTGCTCGCCGAAGAAATCCTCAACGGCTGGAACAGCAACGACGGCATGCTCGCGCAGTTGAGCAAATTCCCCAACAACCGCTATGCCGACTCCCACGAGGCGATCGCCGAGCTACTGCGCGTGCAGGTCACAGCCCTCGATACCCTGAAGAAGAAACTCGGTACGCCGCTGGGCCGTCAGTCCAAGGGCGTGCCGCAGCCATTCCAGGCCGACTCGTGGCGCAGCAAGGCGTCATTAAGCAGCCTGGAAGCCAGCCTGCTGAGCGCTGAAAGCGTCTGGACCGGGGTGGATAACAAAGGCTTGCGTGGCCTGCTGCCCGCCAACCAGAAACCGCTGGCCGACAAGATCGACGCTGCCTATGCGAACAGCCGCAAACTGCTCTCGGCACTCACTCCGCCACTGGCTGACCTGCTCGACAGCGAGGCCGGGCGCCAGCAGCTCAATGCGTTCTACGACAGCTTGAATGTCGTGCATCGTCTGCATGAAGGTGAGCTGGCCAAAGCTTTAGGCATTCAGTTGGGCTTCAACGCCAACGACGGCGACTGACGCAGAGGGGATAGATGATGTTGCGACGCCAGGCTCTGGCGCTAGGCAGCCTGCTGCTCAGTGCATTCACACTCGGTGGCTGGAGTCTGTTCCGGCAAAACGGCAGCAGCCCCTTGCTGCTGTCCGCCCGCGATGACGCCGACGGCAAGCACTATGCCGTGGGCTATCGGCTTGATGGCAAGCAGGTGTTCGCCACTGAAGTCGCCCAGCGCTGCCACGACATCATCAATCACCCCGAGCTGCCGCTGGCAGTGTTCATTGCCCGCCGCCCCGGCACGCAGAGCTACCTGATTGACTTGCGTGACGGCAAATTGCTGCAAACCATCACCGCACAGCCGAACCGGCACTTCTATGGCCATGCGGTGATCCACAGCAGCGGTGAATGGCTGTACGCCACGGAAAACGACACACGTGACCCTGGTCGGGGTGTACTGGGGGTTTATCGCTTCATCAATCAGCGCCTGGAACACAGTGGCGAAATTTCCACTCATGGTATTGGTCCGCATCAGGTTTCGTGGATGCCGGATGGCGAAACCCTGATCGTCGCCAATGGTGGTATCCGCACCGAAGCCGAAAGCCGGGTCGAGATGAACCTCGATGCCATGCAACCGAGCCTGGTGCTGATGCAGCGTGACGGCACTCTGCTGAGCAAGGAAACCCTGAGCCAGCAGATGAACAGCGTACGGCACCTGGCCGTGGCCAGCGATGGCACCATCGTTGCCGGCCAGCAGTTCATGGGGGACTCGCAGGAGTTGGCCGAGTTGCTGGCGATCAAGCGACCCGGGCAGCCGTTCGAACCCTTTGCCGTGGCCGAACAGCAATTGCGCGCCATGAACCACTACACCGCCAGCGTCGCAATTCATGACGAACTGCGGCTGGTCGCCCTGACCGCGCCGCGGGCCAACCGGCTGTTTATCTGGGATCTGGACAGCGCCGCCCTGAAGCTGGATGCCTCAATGCCGGACTGTGCTGGCGTGGGCGCCGTACAGGACGGCTTTGTGGTGACCTCTGGCCAGGGGCGTTGCCGTTTCTATGATTGCCGTCAGGCAACCTTGCAGCCCAAGCCACTGGCGCTGCCTGGCGCGTTCTGGGATAACCACCTGCACCTGGCTTGACAGCAGCGTCGCACCGCTCCGAAACATCCAGGCTGCTGTCAGGACACCTGAAAACCGGCACCTGCCTTGATGCGCTCAAGCACTGCGCTGGCACTGCTACGGTCGTAAATTACCGAAGCGTCGCGCAGGCGGCGCTCCAGATCCTGATCGCGCAAACACAGCATCTCTTCTGCCTGAAGCTGGGCTGCGGTTTCCTGCTGCTGCTGACGGATGGAATCGAGGGTATCAGCCACGACCTGAAGGCGTGCTGCCGGTTCACGACGTGACGTGGAAAGGCTGGTCTGGGCCTGCTGGACAAAGTCGGTGTCGCGCAAGAGTTCGATCTGTTTTTTCAGCGCCCGAAGTTTGCTTTCATTCATTTCAAGTGCCTGACGCAGGTTATCAACGCTCCTGGCATATTCGTTGGCAATCCGGGTGTCTTCAATCAGCAACAGTTCAAGCCGGCCGACCTTCCCGGCAACATCCATGGCCAGTTTCTTATCGCCGGTTGCCAGCGCGTTGCCGACCACCCTGGTGAGTTCGTTCAGTTGCTCACGGGTCTGTTCGGCTTCCCTGGCGGCCAGTATCTGTTTAGTCATCAGATTGGCAAAGTTCGAGCGCCCGACCCCGACTTGCTCTTCTGCTGCGCAGATTTCCTGATCGAGGATACGCAATGCCTGACGAGCCATAACGGCTTCGGCAGTATCATTGGCGCCGCCGCGCAACGCGATCAGCAGTTTCGTCCAGATCCGGCCCATGAGAGTTTCCTTGTGCTCTGACACAATAGATAAGAAAGGAGTCAGCAACTAACCCGGACAAGACGATGGCATATTTAAATTTATTAATATGCAAGAAACAGTATTTATATTTGTAGGAATATTCCACAGAGTAAAACGTTATTTACTCGACACTGGAAACCTGACCCGCTCTATCAGCGTATCAATGAGAGTTTTCAAGAAAATTCGGAGAGTGAGGGGCAGGCAAGGCAAACACCGGCGTGAACACCACCCCGGTCAAATACTCAGTAGACAGCACTTTTAAAAACCAGGGCGAGACCGCCAGCGTAATACCGATAGCGGTCCCGCAAAACAGGCTCGGAGGGCCCCTCTAAAAACCACCTGCATTGCCATCGCTACGATGTCGCGCGTAGCGCCGCAGAGCCCAGGTGTTCAGAGCTGCGCGTTCAGCTTTTCGTACCAGTCCCTTGCAGCAAGCTGTACAGCAACAGCAGAAAGTCATGATCGGGCTGCGCCGTTTGCAGCGGCTTGGCGGCCCGGGGCAACGGGCAATAGCCTTCGCCATGAGGCGTACTGAGTATCCTGGTTGAGGGTTGCTCCCATGCAGCGACCGCCATGGTGGTAGTCGCCAAGGCTGCAACCAGAAACAAACCTCTAGCCATTTCTAGTTTCATTAACCTAACCCCTTGAGAGCGCTGCCAAACGCTGTCTGGTAAAAGTAGATCAACTTATCCCAGTCGCAGAGGCTAAATGACGAATGGCGTCGTAACTGCCGCAGATCATGCCGGGCCGCCCGGCCAGCCGTCAGGCGCTTGCGGGCTTTTTCCAGATCAAGCAAGGCCACCTGAACCTCGGCCTGCTCGCCTTCGCCGGTGACCTTCACGAAAACATGCTTGCTGTACAGGCAACTGTGTTGCCAACGCCCGCGGTGCATCCGCGCCAGGCTTTCAGCCAGTACCTGGAGCAGGCGGTCGTGCACTTGTTCACCGTGTCGCTCACGACCACCTGAGGCATACCAGTGATCGATTTCTTCAAATCCGTTCAAGGCCTCGGTGACCAGCAGCGCCCGCCACTGCCCCTGTTGGTCGCGTTCGGCGCCACAAAAGACAATGTTCGGCACACTGACGCCCAGGCTACGCAACCCTTCCAGAGCATCCTGCTCGCGCAGGACTGTAGGCCGGCCCAGAGGGTAGCGCCAGCTGCGATAGACATGCCCGGCCTGACGTTTGACATACAACAGTTGACCGTTATCGGCCCATACCCGCTGCACCCCGCTTTCACCGCCGCGGCGCACATTGGGCTGCTCAACCCATTCGCCACGCAGCCCCCAAAAGCGTCCGAAGCTGCTGTCAGCTACTTCCAGTGTCATCTGTCCGGCCATTACCTGCCCATCCTTTTATTGTTTGCGTAGTAGATAGACTCGCCACATCGCATACATCGGCAGGAAGTCCAGACGCTTCTGGATGTTGAAACCTGCCTGTTCAAATTCTTTCTCGACCGTTGCTGCCGGTAACACAAAACGGTTCTGGTAACCGTCGGCCCCACTTTGCGGGGTATCGGAACCATTGCGCTTGCGCTCAAGACGCTTGCGTTTCCATGCCTTGAAATTGCCGTCGACCCACAGCGAGACGATGACACTGTCTCGCGAGACCCGGTGAAACTCCCGTAATAGAGCAGCCCGATGCTGCGCCTGACCAACATGGTGCAACAAGCGCATGCAAAAGATGCTGTCTACTGCATTGTCCGGCAGGTCGATGGCAAAGGCTGATGTCTGCAAAGGTTGTACCCGTTGTACGACATCTTCCGGCTGAGCATGACGCGCGGTTCTGAGCATATCGGCCGAATTGTCCGCACCGATGATCAAACGCTCTGGTTTTTCTGCCAGCAATGGCCAGAAGCGCCCTGCGCCACAAGGCAAATCCAGAACCAGACCAGGGTCACCGGCAAGGCGCAATGCCTTGCGGGCCAACTGCTCGTCGCGCTGATGGGACAAGCGACGCCACAAACCGTTCCGATGTTTTTCCAGATATTGGCGGGCGTGGCTGTCGTCGTATTTGTTGGAAAACTCCAGTTCGATGCGCTTGTTCATAAACGTCTCCGATTCAGATGGCGCCACGATAGGTGCCCGTCCGTCTGCATCAGGTCATGTTTATGTGAAAAAAAAGTCCCGCAAGCCCATGGAATGTTTCTATAGATTACAGGTAGTTACGAGCCTTTGAAGAACACTGCCAGTCCCTCAGGGCCTGGCAGTCTCCAGGCTGACCTTGAACCGGCAGCCGTTGGGCTCCATCGGGCTCAGGCTGACGGTCCAGCCCTGGTTGGCACAGATACGCTGAACCAGCGACAACCCCAGCCCCAGGCCTTCACCGCGCTGCTCATTGCCCCGTACGAAAGGCTCGAACATGGCCTCACGCTTCTCTTCCGGAATGCCCACGCCGCTGTCTTCGACCATAAAGCCTTCACCCTGCAGGGTCAAAGCGATGAACCCCTGATCGGTGTAGTGCAGCGCATTGCGCAACAGATTGCCCATCACCGCCAACAAAAAGGTCGCGTTGTAGCTGATATCAGAAACCTGATCGGGCTCGGGCGGGTTGTAGATCAGTTGCAGCCCTTTGCTTTCGATCGGCCCGCGCCACTGGGCAATCAGTTGCTCGGCGGTGCCGGTCAACGTGGCCCTTGGCGTCATGGTCGGATCTTCACGCTGGGTACGTGCCAGCATCAGGAACGTCTGCACCAGGTCGCGCATTTCTTCACAGGCCCGCGCGATACGCTCAACCTGACGCCGGGCACGCTGGTCCAGCGCCGGATTCTCCAGTAACAATTCGCAGGAGCTGGCCAGGACCATCAGTGGTGTGCGCAATTCATGGCTGACATCACTGGTGAACATCCGCTCACGGGTCAACGCCTGACGCAAACGCCCCAGTGTGGCGTCGAACGCACCCGCCAGCTCACCCACTTCATCGGCGGCATAATCGGGTGCCAAAGGCGGAGCCAGGCCCAACAACTGGTCGCGGTGGCGCACCTGACGCGCCAGACGCACCACCGGTGCCATTACCCGACGGGCCAGCACCCAGCCAAGGAATACCGCCAGGGCCAGGGCCAGCACGAAGCCCACCAGCACCACGGCAAACAGCACGCGCTCGCGCTCTTCAAAATCGCTCTGGTCCTGCAGCAGCGCATAATGCCGACCGTCGACCACTTCGATCATCGCGTGATAGGAAGACGGTCCGCGAAACACTTCGTGAAAGCCTGGCTCCAGATGACGAATGTCCTGTGGCAGGTCGAAATCGCCCGGACCATTGCTGAAATAGAACAGTTGGTCCTGTTTCGGACGATGGCTCCAGTCGCTGACGCTGTCGGCCAGCAACAGCCGATTGAGATCACCGCCCAGGCCGGCGGAAATGAGTTTTTCTTCGACCAGGTGAACCGTGGAGATAATGCCCACGGCGAAGGATCCGGCCACCAGTGCACTCATCAGCGCAAAGGCGATGATGATCCGTTGGGCAAGACTTTGCTTAAACTCCATCCCGGCCCTCGGCCAACCGATAGCCTACACCGTGCACAGTCTGCAACAAGGCTTTAGGAAAGGGTTTGTCGATCACCTGGCGTAACTGGTGAACATGGCTGCGCAGGCTGTCGCTGTCCGGGCAGTCGTCGCCCCACAGTGCCTCTTCAAGAATTTCCCGACGTAACACGTGCGGGCTCTTTTGCATCAACACCGCCAGCAGCTTGAGGCCCACCGGGTTGAGCTTGAGCATCCGCCCGTCGCGGGTGACTTCCAGGGTATCAAGGTCGTAGACCAGGTCAGCGACCTGGAGGGTACGCCGACCGCCCCCATGGGCACGACGCAGCACCGCTTCGATACGGGCTGCCAGTTCAGACAAGGCAAAAGGTTTGAGCAGATAATCGTCGGCCCCCGAACGGAAACCTTGCAGACGGTCATCCAGTTGATCGCGAGCGGTGAGCATGATCACCGGAGTATCACGGCGGGCATCTTCACGCAGGCGCTTGCACAGCGTGTAGCCATCAATGCCCGGAAGCATGATGTCCAGCACGATCAGGTCATAGTGTTCGGTCGCCGCCAGATGCAGTCCCGAGAGGCCGTCCTGGGCACAATCGACTGTGTATCCCTTCATACTCAGGTAGTCGGCCAGGTTCGCCAGAATATCGCGGTTGTCCTCGACCAGAAGAATTCGCATAGGGCTCTCCGCATGCAATTAAGGCTGGCGCAGCTTAGGCAGATACCCCAACGCGGTGCAAGCCGCCACCGGGTATCGATTAATCTGCTGAAACGCTTTTCGGGTCAGCCAGCAGAAATGAAGAACCCCGCACAAGGCGGGGTTCTGCGGTGACGCAAAGGGGTAAGGCTGGCTTACATCATGCCGCCCATGCCACCCATGCCGCCCATGTCAGGCATACCGCCTGCAGCAGGCTTGTCTTCAGCGATATCGGCAATCATCGCTTCAGTGGTGATCATCAGGCTGGCAATCGACGAAGCCGCTTGCAGAGCCGAACGAGTCACTTTGGCAGGGTCCAGGATACCCAGGTCGATCATGTCGCCGTATTCACCGGTCGCAGCGTTGTAACCGAAGTTACCCGAACCTTGCTTGACCTTGTCGACAACCACGCTTGGCTCGTCGCCGGAGTTGGCAACGATCTGACGCAGAGGCGCTTCAACGGCACGACGCAGCAGAGCGATACCGACGTTCTGGTCGGCGTTGTCGCCTTGCAGACCTTCGATAGCCTGCAGGGAGCGGACCAGTGCCACGCCACCGCCAGGTACCACGCCTTCTTCAACGGCTGCACGGGTAGCGTGCAGGGCGTCTTCAACGCGGGCTTTCTTCTCTTTCATTTCGACTTCGGAACCGGCGCCGACCTTGATCACAGCAACACCGCCGGACAGCTTGGCCAGACGCTCTTGCAGTTTCTCTTTGTCGTAGTCGGAGCTGGTGTCGCCGATCTGCTGACGGATCTGGGCGATACGCGCATCGATGTCGGTCTTGTTGCCCGAACCGTCGATGATGGTGGTGTTTTCTTTGTTCAGTACAACGCGCTTGGCGTTACCCAGGTGCTCCAGAGTGGTGCTTTCCAGGCTCAGGCCGATCTCTTCGGAGATCACGGTGCCACCGGTCAGGACCGCGATGTCCTGCAGCATGGCCTTGCGGCGATCGCCGAAGCCTGGGGCCTTGACCGCAGCAACCTTGACGATACCGCGCATGTTGTTGACAACCAGAGTCGCCAGGGCTTCGCCTTCGACGTCTTCAGCAACGATCAGCAGCGGACGGCCGGCTTTGGCAACGGCTTCCAGCACTGGCAGCATTTCGCGGATGTTGGAGATCTTCTTGTCAACCAGCAGCAGCAGCGGGCTGTCGAGCTCGGCAACCATGGTGTCGGGCTTGTTGATGAAGTACGGCGACAGGTAGCCACGGTCGAACTGCATGCCTTCCACGACGGACAGTTCGTTTTCCAGGCCCGAGCCTTCCTCGACGGTGATAACGCCGTCTTTGGTCACTTTTTCCATGGCTTCAGCAATGATGTCGCCGATGGAAGTGTCGGAGTTGGCCGAGATGGTACCCACCTGGGCAATTGCCTTGGTGTCAGTGCAAGGCTTGGACAGCGCCTTGAGCTGAACAACGATGGCCGCAGTGGCCTTGTCGATGCCGCGCTTGAGGTCCATCGGGTTCATGCCGGCAGCGACGGCTTTCAGGCCTTCGTTGACGATGGCCTGGGCCAGTACGGTAGCGGTGGTGGTACCGTCACCGGCGTCGTCGTTGGCGCGGGACGCTACGTCCTTGACCAACTGCGCGCCCATGTTTTCGAAGCGGTCTTTCAGTTCGATTTCTTTGGCGACCGATACGCCGTCCTTGGTGATCAGAGGAGCACCGAAGCTCTTCTCGATGATCACGTTACGGCCTTTCGGGCCCAGGGTAGCTTTTACTGCGTCAGCCAGGACGTTAACGCCTGCGAGCATTTTTTTACGGCCGGCATCGCCGAATTTAACTTCTTTAGCAGCCATGATCGTTATTCCTTGAATACTGTGTAGTAGCGGGAAATTGAGCGGGGAAGACTCAGCCTTCGATAACCGCGAGAATCTCGTTCTCGCTCATTACCAGCAGGTCTTCGCCGTCTACTTTCACGGTGTTGCTGCCGGAGTAAGGGCCAAATACGACTTTGTCACCCACTTTCACGGCCAGCGCACGGACTTCACCGTTGTCCAGAACACGGCCGGTACCTGCAGCGACGATTTCGCCACGGTTTGGCTTCTCGGCAGCCGAACCTGGCAGCACGATGCCACCGGCAGTTTTCGTTTCTTCTTCGCTGCGACGGATTACGACGCGGTCATGCAGAGGACGAAGCTTCATTGTCGATCTCCTGATTGTGTTTGTAAGTCCGGTGAAGGCACCGGCGAGTTAAAATTCCGGCCTTGCCGGTTACGGTTCGATAGGCGAACCGCAGAAAACGGTCTGGCGTCTGAGCCAGAAACCTTGCGGTGACACATAGATAAGGGCGCCGCAGGTGATTACAAGTGCAGCCCGAAAAAAATTTTACAACGGCCTCAAACGCATACGGCACCCGAAGGTGCCGTATCGAGCGAACACGGGGGATTACTTGTCGCGATGCTCGAACTCACCTTCGATGACATCGGGCTCACGGGTTGGCCGATGAATAGCCCCATGCTGGCCGGCGCCGGGATGCTGGTGATGACGCAGATCGTCAGCAAACGCACGCTGGCGCATGGCCTGGTCTTCGGCACGCTTGCGCAGCTTGCCGATCAGCAGGCGACGGGTGAACGGCAACAGACACAGCACGCCCAGCACGTCACTGATGAACCCCGGCAGCAGCAACAGACCACCGCCGACCGCGACAGTCAGCCCCTCCAGCATCTGCTGTGCGGGCAATTCACCGCGAGCCAGGCTCTCACGCGCACTCAGGGCGGTGGCCAGACCGGCGACACGCATCACAAAGAACCCAAGTGCCGAGGTCGCCAGCACCAGCAGGAATGTCCACAGAAAACCAATGGACATGCCGACTTTTACCAGAACGAACAGCTCAAGCACCGGGAACAATAAAAACAGCAGCAGAAAAGCACGCATCGAATAGTTTCCTCTACGCAAGAACGTCTTGCTGTAGACCTTAAGTGATGTCGGAAAGTCGTTAAATCAAGCCACAGGCGACTCGGGAACCGGCCATTCTGGCGCGCGGGCCAGATAAACCAAGGCTTCGCGAACCTGTGTCGGTGTGTTGCAAACCTGTGCAAAGGGCAACCAGTACAGCGCCTGACCGATGCGCAAGTGCATGCCCTCACTGTCCAGGCCGACCATCTGCGCCGGCTCGGTCTGCGGCAGGCCGGCCAGTTGCACATAA
Organism: Pseudomonas sp. LJDD11; assembly: GCF_024584215.1. Taxonomy (NCBI): domain Bacteria; kingdom Pseudomonadati; phylum Pseudomonadota; class Gammaproteobacteria; order Pseudomonadales; family Pseudomonadaceae; genus Pseudomonas; species Pseudomonas sp. LJDD11. Next base: position 4,688 of record NZ_JANJFL010000002.1, on the reverse strand, counting down.
TGGGCAATGGCCTGCGCATGGTCCTGATTCATGTGCTCGACCATACCGGTCTCGCTGGCCCCGGCGAACGGGTTGGCCAGCGCGACCTCATCGAGCCAGTGGATGGCACCGAAACCACCAATATAGCGATAGCGGACCGGCGTCAGCAGCCAGAAGTCGAAATCGTGGGCGCTATGGTAATTCTGCGACTCCGGGAAGTAGCGGTAGTAGCGCTGCGCGGCCGCCTCGATAGCGGCCGGGTCGGTCAGCTTGTGTCCTTCAGCCATCATGGTAATGCGCCCCACGGCCTGAACGTTGGCCGCCTCCCGCTCGCCCACCAGCAACGAACACTTGGGGTCCTGGAGCAGGTTGTGAGTGTGCTGAGCGATGCGGCTGATCAGGATCAGCGGCCTGCCCTGCTCGTCCAGGCAATACGGGACGACCGAGCCGAACGGAAACCCGGGCATCGACTTCGAATGCGTGGACAACACGCCGCGGTACTCGCGCAACAACAGCTCACGCGCCGACCTGGATGCTTTGCCGCTCATCATGACTCCTCTATCAGTTATTACCGGTCCGGTAGTCAGCAGTGCCGAAGGGCTGCTATACCTGTCACGAGCCCCGGCATGGCCGACATGCCATCACTATGATTTGCTAGTGAGCACGTTTATGGAACTGAAAGGCAAGTTAATCATTATTACCGGTGGATGCCAGGGTCTGGGACTGGCCATGGCCCGCGACCTGGCCGGGCGCGGCGCGAATCTGGCGCTGCTGGACCTGGATCAGGCCAAACTCGATCAGGCAGTCACCCGCCTCACGACCCAAGGCGTGCAGGTCCGCGCTTACCTGTGCAACGTCGCCAACGAGACGCAGGTCATCGAAACCGTTACGCGGATTGCAGAAGACTTCGGCCCGATTCATGGCCTGGTGAACAACGCCGGGATTTTGCGCGACGGCATGTTACTCAAGGTCAAGGACGGACAAATCAGCACCATGAGCCTGGCCCAGTGGCAATCGGTGATCGACGTCAACCTGACCGGTGTATTCCTGTGCACCCGCGAGGTGGCGGCAAAAATGGTCGAACAGCAGAGCCAGGGCGCGATCGTGAATATTTCTTCAATCTCACGTGCAGGCAACATTGGCCAGACCAATTATGCCGCCTCCAAAGCCGGCGTGGTGGCCGCCACCGTGACCTGGGCCAGGGAACTGGCGCGTTTCGGTATTCGCGTAGCCGCGGTGGCGCCGGGCTTTATCGAGACTGAAATGACTGCCAGCATGAAACCCGAAGCACTCGAGAAAATGACCTCGGCCATCCCGCTCAAGCGGATGGGCAAGCCCGAAGAGATCGCCCGCTCAGTGGCGTTCATTCTGGAGAATGACTATTTCAGCGGGCGGGTGCTGGAGGTGGATGGGGCAATGCGGATCTGACACCGGCATCGCCCGAATGATGTATTACCAGGTCACCCCAAAACCTGCGGTGTAGCGGGTCTTGTTGATATCACCGTCGTTGGATCCGCTGATGATGTCGCGCTCGGCCTTGACGTTCAGCGATGCCCAGTCGGTGACCTTGTAGCGCAGGCCGACCTCGACATCCAGCGAGTAATCGGCCACGCCACTGAGCGGTTTGCCCAGTTCGCCGTTGGTGAAGAACTCGAATTTCTTGCCAACCAGGTAGCGGTTGTAATCCCACGTCCCGGCCAGCGCATAGAAGTTTTCTTTCTGGCCGTTAGAGAACTCGTAGTCGGTGCGGTTGAGCAGCCCGCCGACCTTGAACGCACCCAGCTCGTCATCCCAGAACTGATAACCCGGACCGGTACCGACGGTACGCTCGCGGCTCAGGTCTTCGATCTTGTCGCGTTTGTAGTTGACCCGGCCGTCCCAGTAAAACTTGTCGGTCAGGAAGTAATCGAGCGAGTAGTCAGCGCTCCAGTTGTCGGTGCTGACCACATCGTCCTGAGTCTCGCGGTTGTACTCGCCCTTGGCGTTGTGCCGCCAGCGGTCGTGACGCGCCGTGGTCTTGAACGACACCGCATAGTCATCGGTATTCTTTTCCGCACGCTGGAAATCGATTGCCGCGTCAATGTTGCCCTTCCACACCAGATCGGTGATGACGGGTTTTGGCTTGACGATTTGCTGGATGCTGGCCAGCTCGACAGTCTTGGGCGCATCGCCGTTGGCCAGTACCACTTGGCCGTCTTCACCGGCCTGCAGCGACTTGGCCACCTCGCCGGTGTACTGGTTCTGCTTGACCAGCAGCGGTTCCTTGCTTTCCAGGGTCTTGATCTTGCTCCAGTCCAGCGGGATCGCTCCACCGTAGTCAGTCTGCAGCAGCAGCTTGCCGCCGTCGAAGAGCTTGATGGTACCGGTCAGCCGGTCACCGTTTTTCAACCAGACGGTATCGGCGAGCAATGGCGTGGAGGCGGTAGTGATGGCGAGGCACAACAGGGTTCTGGACAACATAAGCAACGACTAGGCTCTGTTTGGCGGAGAATTCAGGCATTATCCGTCGGATCGCTCCAGTAGACCGAATACCGCGGGCGCGAGTAGCAATGACCGCACGAACGGTCTGTAGTTCAAACACTCGAATCTCTGTGCAGCCTGCACGGGTGGACAAGATAGCGCCGTGACCATGCCCCCTGCATCCTCTGAATCCGAACCGTCGTCGGCCCAGTTGCGCCGCGACGCCCTGTACCTGACGCTCGCCCAGATTCCGGCCGGCTGCGTCACCAGTTACGGGGAACTGGCGCAACTGGCCGGGCTGGGCCGGGCAGCACGCTGGGTCGGCCGAACCCTGAGCCAGTTGCCGCAAGGCTCCAGCCTGCCATGGCACCGGGTGATTGGGGCCGGTGGCCGGTTGAGCCTGCCAGCCGGCACCGCCTCAGGTGACGAGCAGCGTGCCCGGTTACGCGCCGAAGGCATTACCATCCGCAACAATCGGGTCGATATGCAACGCCATCGCTGGCGTCCCATGTAGCAGTGAGGTTAGAGTGCGCCCTTTGTTTTTCAGTTACCTGAGGCAGTCCCTAGCTCATGCCCCGTAAAACCTGGCGCGCCGCGCTCGCCGCTTATGCCAGCCCATCGACGCTCGTGCTGCTACTGCTCGGCTTTGCCGCCGGTCTGCCTTATATGCTGGTGTTCTCGACCCTGTCGGTATGGCTGCGTGAAGCCGGGGTTGCTCGGGAAACCATCGGTTACGCCAGCCTGATCGGGCTGGCCTATGCCTTCAAATGGGTCTGGTCACCGCTGCTCGACCAGTGGCGCCTGCCAATGCTCGGCAAACTCGGCAGGCGCCGCTCCTGGCTGGTGCTTTCGCAGATTCTGGTGATCCTCGGGCTGATTGGCATGGGTTTTTGCGACCCGCAACAGCATCTGTCCTGGCTGATCGCGATTGCCGTGGTGGTCGCCTTCGCCTCTGCGACCCAGGATATCGCCATTGATGCCTACCGCCTGGAAATCGCCGACGACACCCGGCAGGCCGCGCTGGCAGCCAGCTACATGTCCGGTTATCGGGTCGCCGCACTGCTGTCGACCGCTGGCGCACTGTATTTCGCTGAGGGCTTTGGCTCTACCGGCTTTGCCTACAAGCACTCGGCCTGGACCGGCGTCTATGTGTTATTCGGCCTGTTGATGCTGCCGGCGCTGATCACCACGTTCATCATGCGCGAGCCGCCCGTGGCGCTGCGTACCCAGTTGTCGGCGGCGCGCTACGGTTTCATTCACCAGCTGGCCTCGGTTTTCGTCTTGATCGTGCTGCTGGTCTCGGTTCCGGCACTGTTTACCCAGCTGTACAACACCGACTTTGCCAGCGTGCTGTTCGGCAATGTCGGCTGGGTGGATCTGCTGCTGGAAGATCGCGCCTTTCTGCGCGCCATCCTCTACGCCCTGCTCAGCGGCGCTTGCCTGTCGGCGATGGGCCGTCGCGGCCTGGCGCCGGTACTGACCCCGATCAACGACTTCATCCTGCGTTATCGCTGGCAAGCGCTGCTGCTGTTGGGGCTGATCGCAACCTACCGGATGTCCGATACGGTGATGGGGGTCATGGCCAATGTGTTTTATATCGACCAGGGCTTTACCAAGGAGCAGATCGCCAGTGTCAGCAAGATCTTCGGTCTGATCATGACCCTGATCGGCGCCGGTGCGGGCGGGCTGCTGATCGTACGTTTCGGCATCATGCCGATTCTATTCATTGGTGGCCTGGCCTCGGCAGCGACCAATATCCTGTTTCTGATGCTCGCGGACATGGGCCCGAATGTGCAGATGCTGGTGGTGACCATTTCGCTGGACAACTTCAGTTCAGGACTGGCGACCTCGGCGTTCGTGGCGTATCTGTCGAGCCTGACCAACCTGAGTTTCTCGGCGACCCAATATGCGTTGCTCAGTTCGATCATGCTGTTGCTGCCGCGCCTGATTGGCGGCTATTCAGGGGTGATGGTGGAGAAGTTCGGCTACCACAATTTCTTCCTGATCACGGCACTTCTGGGGGTGCCGACGCTGATCATGATTATCTTGCAGTGGAGCCGCGAGCTGCGGCAAAAGCCTGCCGTGACGCTTGAGAAGACTGAGGTTTAACGCGGCAGGAGCGGCTTCAGCCGCGAAGACTATTCTTTTTGTACAAGGGTCTTTGCCGCGGTTGTCTGAACTGCGGGTTTCGCCCCGACGGGCGACCCTATTTTGTGCTTGGCAAAATAGGGGAAAACCGCTTGCTCCTG